>JBNMOZ010000040.1:0-17897 GCA_051276005.1 Bradymonadia bacterium
ATGCTTGTACTCAAGCAGTCCTGGGCGGGGGCGACTCTGGCGCTGCTGGTTGACGCGCGCCAAAGCATCGACTCCAGTCGACACCGCTACAGCACGGCCCGCCTCGGGCGCGTGCCGCCTCCTAACTCCCGCTCTCGAGATCAACATCAATGGCTGAATCGCCGACCGCGGCAGAGCATGGACTGAGCAACAAACAGCTCGCCGTCCTGCAGGCATCTGTCCTCGTCGTCGCGCTCTGCGGCATCGCCTACGAACTCATCATCGCCACGGTCTCCAGCTATCTGCTGGGCAACAGCGTGTATCAGTTCTCGATCACCATCGGCCTGTTCATGTTCGCCATGGGCATCGGCTCGTATCTGACCAAGCGCATCGAGACCAACCTGGTCACGCGCTTCATCAAGATCGAGATCGCCGTCGCGGTCATTGGCGGGCTCTCAAGCACGATCCTCTTCATGGTCTACCCGTACCGCGCGTTCTACACGCCCGTGATGTACACCCAGATCATCATCATCGGCACCCTGGTGGGCCTCGAAATCCCGATCCTGACCCGCATCTTGAGCCGCCGTGAAGAGCTCAAAGAGTCCATCGCGCATGTGTTGTCGCTGGACTATCTGGGCGCGCTCATCGGCTCGGTGGGCTTCCCGCTGTTGCTGCTGCCGCATTTGGGTCTGTTTCGCTCATCATTTGCGATCGGGCTCCTCAACTTCGCCGTCGGCATGCTCAATGTGGTCGTCTTCTGGAACGTGCTCAAGAACGCGCGCCGGTACATGATCGTCTGCCTGGTGGGCATTGGCGTGCTCACGGCCGGCATGATCTGGGGCAGCGCGGTCACGGCGTACGCCGAGGGCCGCCTCTTCGCGTCGACGATCATCTATCGGCAGCAGACCCCCTACCAGCGCATCATCGTCGTGCGCGACGATCTCAGCGGCAAGGTCCGACTGTTCTTGGACGGTCATCTGCAGTTCGCCGAGACCGACGAGCATCGCTATCACGAGGCGCTGGTGCACCCGGTGCTGTCACTGCCGGGCACCCGCGAGAACGTCCTGATCTTGGGCGGCGGGGATGGCATGGCCGCCCGCGAGATCTTTAAGTACCCCGATGTTCAGCGCGTTGACCTGGTCGACATCGATCCGGCGATGACAGAGCTGTGCCGCGAGTTTCCGCCGATCCTGCGCCTCAACAAGGGCTCGTTGGACGACGCACGGGTCACGGTGCACAACACCGACGCCTTCAACTGGGTCAAGGAGCATCAGGGGACCTACGATCGAATCATCATCGATCTGCCGGACCCGCATAACGAGTCGCTCAGCAAGCTGTACAGCAAAGAGTTCTATAAGATGGTCAAGCGGTCCTTGCGAGACGGCGGCTACTTCGTGACCCAGAGCACGTCGCCGTTCTTCACCCGCGAGGCCTTCCGCTCAATCGGGGTGACCGTCGAGGCCGCCGAGATGAGCGTGTACCAGTATCACGTGACCGTACCGACCTTTAACGTCTGGGGCTTCACCCTCGCGGCCAAGAGCGGCCCGGTGCCGACCCAATTCGACATCACCGTGCCGACCCGCTTTGTCACCAACGAGGTCATGGTGGCCGCGGGCATCTTCGCCCCCGACACGCAGACGTCGATCGCGCAGGTCAACTCGGTCTTCGAGCCGACGATGTACGAGATGTACCTCAAGGGTATGTACCGATAGCGCATCGCGATTGACCGGGCGCCGCCCTTGGTCAGTCCGCCCGCCCCGCGATCATGCTCGCCCCCCGACCGCGCGCTCACCCGAGCGCGAGCACGCCTTCAGTGACCACGATCAGAAGTTCGCCTGACGCGCAGCGCGCGGGAACGGGATGGTCTCGCGGATGTTCTCGACGCCGGTGGCGTACATCACCGCGCGCTCGAAGCCCAGCCCGAAGCCGGCATGGGGCACGGTGCCCATCGTGCGCAGCTCGCGGTACCACCAGTAATGCGCGGGATCGAGGTTCATCTCGGCGATGCGCGCGTCGAGCACGTCGATGCGCTCCTCGCGTTGGCTGCCGCCGATGATCTCGCCGATGCCCGGGGCCAGCACGTCCATGGCCGCCACGGTGCGCTGGTCGTCGTTGAGGCGCATGTAGAACGCCTTGATGTCCTTGGGGTAGTCGGTCACCACGACCGGCCCGCCGACATGCTCCGTCAAGAAGCGCTCATGCTCCGACTGCAGGTCCATGCCCCAGCTGACCGGGTACTCGAACTTCGTCTTCGTCGCCTCGAGCGTCGATATGGCGTCGGTGTAGGTCATACGCTCGAAGGTCGAGTTGACCAGCGCTTCGAGGCGCGCCGACGTGCCCTTCTGCACGAACTTCGAGAAGAACTGCATGTCGTCAGCGCGCTCGTCGAGCACCGCCTTGAAGATGTACTTGAGGAAGTCCTCGGCCAGATCCGCGTCCTGCGACAGGTCGGCGAACGCGATCTCGGGCTCGATCATCCAGAACTCAGCCAGGTGCCGCCGGGTGTGGCTGTTCTCGGCCCGGAAGGTGGGCCCGAACGTGTACACCTTGCTCAGCGCCATGCAGTAGCTCTCGACGTTGAGCTGACCGGAGACCGTCAAGAACGCTTCACGCCCGAAGAAGTCTTGGTTGAAGTCGATCTTGCCGGTCTCGGTGCGCGGCAGGTTCGCCAAGTCGAGGGTCGAGACGCGGAACATCTCCCCCGCCCCTTCGGCGTCGCTGACCGACACGATGGGGGTGTGGATCCAGTAAAAGCCGTTCTCGTGGAAGTAGCGATGCACGGCCTGAGACAGGCAGTGCCGCACGCGCGTGACCGCCCCGATCAGGTTGGTGCGCGGCCGCAGATGCGCGTGCTCACGCAGGTGCTCCAAGGAATGCCGACGCGGCGCCATCGGATAGGTCTTCGGGTCGGCGACGCGCCCAACGACGAGCACCTCGGTGGCGATGATCTCGACGCTCTGGCCTTTGCCCTTCGAGGCGGTCAGCGTGCCGTTGATCTCGACGCTGCACCCGGCGGTCAGCGACTCGATGTCGGCGAAGTTGGACAGTTCGGACGGCACGACCGCCTGCAGCGCTGCGAAGCAGGTGCCGTCGTGCACTGACACGAAGGCGATGCCTGCCTTCGAGCCGCGCACGGTGCGGACCCAGCCTTGAACGTGGACCGGATCGCCAATGGCGATGGCGCCGGTCAGGACGTCAGCAATTCGTGTGGCCATAGATGCCTCCCAAGAGCGTCAAGGCGGAGACTATCGGCGAGAGCAAATCATGATGCAACCATCGGTCCCATCCAACGTCTCTGTGGGCGACCACACAACGCGTTGGCTGACGCCAACTGGGAGCTTAGATGCCCTTCATGTACGCCATGCTCGCCGCGTTCATCACCGCCGCGGTCGTCTTCCTCTTTTTATAGCAGGCCGGCACGGACGCTATGCCCGGCCGGCATGACCAGCAGCGCAGCGGCGCGATCAGCCTGCCCAGCCGCCAATCAGCCTGCCCAGCCGCCAATCAGGCTGACGACCCACCCAATCTGGACCCCGATCTGCACCGCGAACGCGCCAAACCGCACCATGACGGCCAACTCGCTGGTCGACACCAGGTGAATGATCGACTGCGCCACCCGCGCCCCCAAGACCCACAGCGCCAACCCATCCGTCACGCTCGCGCTGCCCGAGAGCGCCGCCACGCCGATGATCGCGCCGAAGATCGGCAGGTTCTCGCAGCAGTTCGCATGGGCTCGGCACAACCGGTTGGCGAACGGCGAGACGTCGTCGCCGGTTGGGCTAAAGCCGTTCGCCGCGTATTTGCCAGACAGCGTCAGGGCCGTGCGCAGGGTCGCGATCAAGCCAACCAGGGACAACGTCCACGCCGCGTAGCCGAGCAATGCGAGTAATGAGAAAGACATACGGGCTCCGATGGTGGGGGGCCAAGAGTGCTGGGGGCGTGAGCGTGGGCCACCCGGCCGCGGGCGTAAAGGGCCTCCCGCAAAGGATAACCCCGCGGGCGACCTGCGCTCCGACCCCCGCCGAACTTGACAGGCCCCCCGCGTGGCGCTCCGATCAGGGATGCCTATTTCTTCACTACAACTCGACGCGGCGCTCAAACGCTTGCGAATCGAAGGCGGCGCAGCCAACCGGGTCGTCGTCGAAAGCCCGGGAGGCTGGATCGCGATCTGGGGACCGCGGGACGCCGACGAATGGACGATCAACGTCTCTGCCGGGCGACAACTGCCTGACGGCGTGACGCTGCCCGCCGAACGGGCGCAGGTCTTGTACGATCAAGGCTTTCGCCAACGGACCGCGGCCTCTACGTATCAGCAGACGCTCTCGGCGGGCCCCCTCGGCGCCCACGTTCTCAGCCTCTTCGACGAGGTCTTCGAGACGCCGGCAGCGGGCCTTGAGCTTCGGCTGGGCGAGGCGCTCACGCACAAGAACCCGACGGTCACTGAGCGCATGCGGACCCTGGCCGCCGATCGCAGCCCCAGAGCCCGAACCCGCGTCTATCATGCGCTTGTCAAGGCCACGCTGCTGGTCGCGACCGATGGCGCGCCCACCGGCGCCAACGCCCCGCTGCGCGTCTTTGGCACCCTGGGCTCACTGCAGGTCGTGGCCGCCTACACCGACTGGGACGCCGCCATGGCGCATGACGCGCGCGGCCCCCACCTGCAGCCCATGAACGGCATCGACCTGTTCCCACTCCTCGTCGCGCGCAAGGTCGGCTCATTGCTGCTCAACCCCGCCGGGCCCGTCGGGGGCGAGCTGTACAAGCACGAACTGTGGACGGTCGCCGAAGGCTGCAAGAGGCTCTCAGCGGTGCACTGACGGCAGCACACCAGCGCCCGCACGCCGATACCGCAGCCGCTGGGGTACACTGCGGAGAACGTTTAGGAGAGTGCAATGCGGCTTGGGTGGATGACTGTTGCGTTGATGGCCAGCGCTTTGATGGCAACTCTCGCGCTGGGGTGTGATGACGGCGACCCGGCGCCCGAGCCCGCTGCGATGCCCGAGTCCACGGGACCCACCTGGCACGCAGACGTGCAGGCCCTCATGACTCAGCATTGCGCGGCCTGCCATACCGCAGGCGGGGCTGCGCCGTTCGCCTTCGACGATCCTGTCGTCGCCCAGAGCATGGCCGGCGCCGCGCTCGACGCCATCGAGTCAGGGCGTATGCCGCCCTGGCAGCCCGATCCCGACTGCAACCGATATGAGAAGGAGCGGATCATGCCCGAGGACGCCAAAGCGACCTTGCGGGCCTGGGTCGCTGACGGTGCGCCCCTGGGCCAACCCCGCGTCACCGCAGCAGCCCAGACCGCCGCCCTGCCCGCGCCCGACCGGATCACCCGCGGGGCCGCCGCGTACATGCCCGACGCCACCCGCCCCGATGACTATCGGTGCTTCCCGCTCGACGTCGAGTTCGCCGAAGACACATTCCTGCGCGGCACCGCGATCAAGCCCGACGCCCGCGCCCTCGTGCATCACGTGCTCGTCTACCTGGTCAGCCCGAGCCTCGTCGACGAAATGAACGCCATGGACGCCGCCGAGGACGGCCCCGGCTACACCTGCTACGGCGGCACCGGCCTGGGCAACACCGGCCCGGTTGGTGGGTGGGTGCCCGGCGCGACCCCGACCATCGCCGATGAAGGCGTCGCGCAGTTCATCCCGGCGGGCGCGCGGCTGGTCATGCAGGTGCATTACAACTCGCTGACGGCGGCGCCCACGCCCGATCAGACCGAGGTCTATCTGTACACTTGGGATGACGCGCAGCCGGCGGTGATCGAGAGCAAACCACAGGCCGATTTGTCGCTGCGCATCCCCGCGGGCGACGCCGAGTATGTGAACATCCGCACGTGGACCCACTACGGCAAGGAGCCCCTCGAGGTCGTCGCGGTCACGCCGCATATGCACGTGCTCGGCAAGTCGATCACCGTCGAGGTCGAGCGCGCCGATGGCTCGAACACCTGCCTGGTCGACATCCCAGACTGGGACTTCAACTGGCAGCAGGCGTTTGCGTTTCGCCCGGGTGAGTCGGTGCTGCTCTATCCGGGCGACACGGTCAAGCTGACCTGTGTCTACGACAACTCGGCCGGCAACCAGCCCACCGTCAACGGCGAGCAGCTCGAAGCGCGCGACGTGAACTGGGGCGAGGGCACGCTCGACGAGATGTGCCTCAACTTCATGACCATCAAGAAGCCGTTCGACGCCAACGCGGCCGACGTTGAGGGCTGCCGCGCGCGCTGCGACGACCCGGCCGACTTCGGATGCGTGACCGACTGCCTGACGATAGACACCGACGCGGCGATCTGCGCCCTCAGCGAGATCTTCCAGCCGAGCGGCTGCGGTGCCTCGTGCCTCGTCGACGCAGCCCGCGCTCAGGGATGCTTCACCGACTGTCTGGTGAATGGCGCGGGCACCGAAGGCGCGCTGGCGAGCTGCATGGCCGACATCTGCCCTGAGAGCTACACCCCGCTCGCGGCCTGCATGACCGAGGTCTTCGCCGGCGGCGAATGCGAAGAGACCATCGCGGCCTGCGCGCCCTGATCGGCTATCGGCGCTTGCCGAAGCCCCACCGCACATTGCCCGACGCCCCCAGATCGAGCACCAGCCGCGCCCTCTGACCATCAATTTGCGTGAACAACCGGGTCTGCTTCCGGCGAAAAAGCCGGTCGGCCTCGTCGTCGGGAATCCGCACGCCCGAGTGCTCGAACCACACCACGAAGGGGCACCCCGAGGCGTGACGGCTGCATCCCCAGCCGCGACTTCCGGTGATCACCTCGCCCTGCTTGCAAGCCGGACAGCGCGGGCGGCCTGACGAGACGACCTTGGCCTTCTTAGACCTGGGCGCGGCCGACTTGGGCGCGGCCAACTTGGGCGCGGCCGACTTGGGCGCGGCCGACTTGGGCGCGGCCGACTTGGCAACCGCCGGTCGCGCTGGGGCCTTGGGCGCCCGAAACGCAGCCTTCGTCGATTTAGACGCCTTGGACGCCCGCGGGGATCGGCGGCTGGCTCGCCCACCGCGGCCGCGTTTGCCCCGCTCCGGCGCGCCCTCGATGCTGACGCGAGGCGCGGCCTTCATCGCAGCCACCGCGTCGCGCACGAACTGCCGGATATCGCGCCGGAACGCCATTGGATCGGCCTCGCCGTCTGCGATCGCGGTCAGGCGCTGCTCCCACTGCCCCGTCAACTCCGGGCTCGCCAACGCCGGCACCGGCAGCGCGTCGATCAGCGCCTCGCCCAGCGTCGTCGGCATGAGCTGCTTGCTCGACCGCTTCAGGTACGTCCGCCGCAACAGCGTCTCCAAGATGCCCGCCCGCGTCGCCGGCGTGCCCAGGCCCGCCTCGCGCATCGCGGCCCGCAAGGCCGGATCGTCCAGCGCTCGTCCGGCCCGCTCCATCGCGCCCAGCAGGCTCGCTTCGCTGAAGCGCGGCGGCGGCCGGGTCTGCTTCTCGAGCACGTCGGCCTTCTCGACGCGCGCCGGATCGCCCGGCTCGACCAGGGGCAACAGCGGCGCAGCCTTCTTAGCGGCGCGCTGCGGATCGACGGCCTCCCAGCCGGCCTCCACCCGCGTGCGTCCCCGAGCCTCTAGCCGAAGTCCTGCCGCCCCCACCACCAAATGCGTGCGGGCATAGATGGCGTCGGGGCTGACCTGAGCGAGAAGGCGACGGCAGATGAGATCGTAGATGCGCGCCTCGTCGCGCCCCAATTGGCCAGACGGCGCGCGGGTCGTGGGCAGCAGCGCGTGATGATCGCCCACCTTCGCGTTGGCGACCTGGCGCCCCGTCAGCGGGCGCAGTTTGCCAATACCGGCCACCTCGGCCGCGTAGCCATGCTGCCCCAACGCCTGGATGATCCCGGGGACCAAGTGCGCCACGTCGGTCGTCAAGTGGCGACTGTCGGTGCGCGGATAGGTGATCAGCTTGTGCCGCTCGTACAGCGCCTGCGCCGTCTTCAGCGTCTGGTCGGCCGTCATGCCGAAGCGCCGGTTGGCGGCCTGCTGAAGCGCGGTCAGGTGATACAGCTGCGGCGGCGGCACGCGCTGCTGATCGCGCTTCGCGCGCAGCACTTCGCCCTCAGCCCCCGTCAACTGGCGCGCCGCACCCTCTGCGATCTCACGCGGCGCACACCGCTCCGGCGTCTCCTTCGCCGGCGGCTGATCCAAGGGCCCGGTGCACTGCGCGACGAAGCTGCCCTTGGGCGTATCGACCTGCGCCTCAATGACCCAGTACGTGTCGGCGACAAAGTCGCGGATCGCCTTCTCCCGCCCGACGATGAGCGCCAGCGTTGGCGTCTGCACCCGGCCCACCGACAGCAGCGTATCGCCCACCGCGGTCATGCCCCGTGTTGCGTTCATGCCCACGAGCCAGTCGGCCTCGGCGCGGCAACGCGCGGCCGCCGCCAAGCCGTCGAACTCCGCGCCCGGCCTCAAGTTAGCGAGCCCCGCGCGGATCGCGCTCTGCGTCAGCGACGACACCCAGAACCGCTGCACCGGCGCAGCGCAGCCGGCCAACGCGACCAGGTAGCGGAAGATGAGCTCCCCCTCCCGGCCGGCGTCACAGGCGTTGATGACCTGCTCGACGCGGCGGTCGTTGAGCATGCGCGCGACGGCCTTAAACTGAGACTCAGTACGCTTGACGGGCTGCAGCTTGAGCGTGGGCGGCAGCATGGGCAGGTTCGCCGGGCTCCACCGCTTCCAAGCCGGGTTATGCGCGGCAGGCGCGGCGTGCTCGACGAGGTGGCCGATGCACCAGGTCACCCAGACGCCCGGGCCTTCCAGGCGGGTCTGGGTTCGTCGCGTGGCACCGAGCACATGCGCGAGGTCGCGGGCGACGGATGGCTTTTCGGCAACGAACAGGCGCATCGGCGCATAGTGCCGTCAGCCGTGCCCAAAGGCGATCAAAACAGGGCTCGCGACATCAGACGTTGCCCAAGGCGCCGCTCAGGGCGCCTCCCAGTCGGCCATCTCGACCTCGATGCCCTCAAGCCGCAGCACATGCAGCGCGTTGGTGGTCGTGGCCATGCCCGACTTGAGGCGATAGTCGAAGTGCAGCGCGTCGCCATCGAACTGATCGCTGAAGTGATACATCGGCACCTCTTCAGGGCGGGCCTGGCTGAGCCGCGCCAGATCCAGATCGTGCGTCGTGACCAACCCAAAGCAGCGCTTCGCGGCGACCAGGCGCCCGACGATCGTGCGGCTGGCGAGGTGACGCTCTCGGCTGTTGGTCCCGCTGAGGATCTCATCGACCAGGTACAGCTGCGGCGGCAGGGTCGCGTCTAACTCGGCCGCCGAGACCGACCGTAGAATCTGAGCGATCCGGCGTACCTCTGCATAAAACCGGCTAAAGCCCTGACCGGGGTCGTCCGTCACCTGAATGCTCGTCGCCAGGCGACATGCCCGCAGATCCATCGCCGCCGCGCAGACGGGCGCACCGGCCTGAGCCAAGATCGCGTTGATGCCGAGCGTGCGCAGAAACGAACTCTTGCCGCTCATATTGCTGCCCGTGATGAGCACCAGTTGGCCGGCCTGGGTGAGGCTGAAGTCGTTGCGCACGCGGGTCGCCGGATCAAAGAGCGGGTGCCCGATCGCGGTCGCTGTCAAAGGTGAGCGGGCGTCGTCGGTGTGCACCGTCGCGAACGCCCAATCCGGGTGGTCATGCCGCACGGCGGCCATGCTCGCGAGCGCTTCCAAATCGCTGAGCGCCGCCAGATCTGAGCGCAGGCGATCGCCGTTGCGCCCGCGCCACCCTTCGAGTCGCCAGCCCTGCCAAAGCTCCCAGCCCAGCGCGATGTTGACCACGCCATACAGCAGCTCGCTTTGCCGCACCGCGAGGGCGTCGACCACCGTCTCAAGGTTGGCCATGCGCTCAGACGGTCGCCGCCCCTTCTCGCCCAACTTGGCCTGTAAGTCGGTCAGCAAGGGTGCGTTGAACGGATGCGCTTCGACCTGCGCGAACATGCGCCGCAGGGCCACGAACGGCCGATGTTGCTCGCCCAGCAGGTGCAGATAGTTCTCTTGCAGCCGCTTCGTCGTCAACCCGAACACAAGCCCGTTGAGCGCGAACGTCTGCCACCACAACGTGGTCAATTCGAAGCTGAAGGTGAGGATCATCTGGATCCAGCCGGCCGCCGCGAGCAGCGTCGTCGCCGCCAGCCACGGGCGCATCCACCCGCGATCGGCGTCGGCCTCGGCCCACTCCAAGAAGCGCGACAACGTGTCGTCGTCAACGTGAACGAGGCGCCCTTCCGCTTCGAGCCGGTGGCGCAGTCGAATCAACGGCGCCAACTCGGCCGCTGCGACCTGTCGCGCTGGCAAGTCAGCGGGGTCGATGCCGGGCATCGCAATGAGGGCCGCGACGCGATCGCGACCGGCGGGCAGCGCCGCGCGATTGACCATCTGATAGATCGAGCCGCGCCCGAACAGCTGCAGCTCGCCGAGCAGCGGTTCGCCGTCCAAGTAGCGGGCGCCGTCATCTGCCAGCGCGTCCCACTCGCCCGACAAGCGGGCGGCCGCCTCGGTGTGGATGACCTCGAGCATACGCAGCCGCGGCGCGATGAAGTACGGGGTGCGGTGGATCCAGACGGCCGCGATGAAGACGAGCCAGCCAACTGCGCCCACGCCCCCCCAGATGAGCGCGCCATCCCAGAGCGCCGCTCCGGTGCAGAGCAGACCTACGATGAAGCTGAAGAACCGCGCTACGGCGATGGTCGCGCTCACGCGCTCGGTGCGCGCGCTCAGTCGACCATATCGACGGGCAGCGCGCCGATGCGCGGCTGCAGACGACGACGGTGTTGCGGATGGGGCGGAGGACTCAGAGTGCGGCATGGCTACCAGCGCAGACGCTCCCGCAAGTTGCGGAAGAAGTAATCGGCTTCGAAATAGACAAGGCGGGCAGGCTTGGGGGAGCGCTGCATCTCGACGACGTCGCCGACCGCCAAGGGCACCCGATCGCATCCGTCGATCGCCAAGCCGATGTCGCCGTCGCGCCCTGCCTGAACCTCGAGGCTGACGCTGGCAGACCCAGGCACGATGACCGAACGGCTCGCGAAGCTGTACTCGTTGAGGGGCTGCATGATGATGCAGTCAACGTCGGGCGTGACAATCGGCGCTCCGGTGCTGAGCAAGTACGCCGTGGACCCGGTCGGGGTGCCGATGATCACGCCGTCGCCGCGAGGCGTGTGAATAAGCCGGCCATTGACCCGCATGCCCACTTCGATCATGTGGGCGGCGCCCTTGATGACCACCTCGTTGATGCAGCGCCAACGGCGCTCACCGCAGCGCACCTCAAGCGTGAGGCGCTCTTCGATCTGATAGTCGTCGGCCAGCAGCCGCACGAGCACGTTGTCGAGGCCCTCGCGGTCGCATTGGGTCAAGAAGCCGACGTTTCCGAAGTTGACGGCCACCACCGGAACGCCCGGGTGCGCTGCGAGCGCCCGCAGAACGGTGCCGTCGCCGCCCATGGCGATGACCAGATCCAACTCGATGCCCTCGGGCACATCGACGAACATCTCGATGCCAGCGCGCCTGAAGAGCTTGCGCATGGGTTCCAGGCGGTAGTCCTGGTCTTCATCGCGCGTGTAGAGGCCAATGTGGCGCAGATCGAGCATTGGCGGACCATAGCTCGCATTTAGACGACACGTCGATCTGTTTGGCGAAACCCGCGCCGCGCCTACTGTCCCACAGCGTCGGCCGCGACGGGCGCGCCACTGCGCTGGCAGGCCCCCCCAATGGCCTACGTCTTCGCTCGCGGCTACAGCCAAGCCATGGAGACCCATATGGTCGCCAGCGCTTTGCAGGCCGAAGGCATCGAGACCCACCTGGAGAACGAACACCTGGTCCGATAGGACTCGCTCGTCTCGAACGCGATCGGTGGCGTTCGCCTGCATATCACCGAAGATCGGGCCGACGATGCCCGCCGCATCATCGATGACTTCGACGCCGCCAAGGCCGCGCCCAAGCCGCTCACCTGCCCAAGCTGTGACGGCACCAATACGCAGCTCCCCCCCGTAATGTCTGCGGAAAGCCGCCCTCATTGCGGCGGTCATGCTGACCGGCGGGCTCGCGCTCTTCTCCCGCCGCACCTACAGGCTGTGTTTGGATTGCGGCGCGCACTGGGGCTGAATGCCAGCCCGTCCGGTCTGCCCCAAGTCCCGTTTGGCTCGCAATCAAACCCCAAAACTGGCATATTCCTCGGCTCGCCAGGAGGAGGCGTGTGCACACCAAAAATAATATCGCTGAGCTGATCGAGACCTTCGAATTCTTCGACGACTGGGAGGATCGTTACGCGCATATCATCGAGCTGGGGGATGCCCTCGCGCCGATGGATGACGCGCTCAAGTCACCGGCCACCAAGGTCGACGGCTGCATGAGTCAAGTTTGGATGTACGCCACGCGCAACGACGATGGGACACTGCATCTGCTGGCCGACTCGGACGCGCGAATCGTGCGCGGGCTGATCGCCGTCCTGATGATCGTCTACCAAGGCCAATCCCCGGCGCAGATCGGCAGCGTCGACATCGACGCGATCTTCGCTCAGCTGGGGCTCGACACCCATCTGAGCATGAACCGACGCAATGGATTCTCGGCGATGGTGCAGCGCATCCGAGCGCTGGCGCACCCGGGCGAAGGAGACACGGCATGAGCGCCGAACCTGAAGAGCTGCTCAGCAGCGGACGCTTGACGGACGGCGTCGTCGCCTTCCTCGATGCCGACAGCCAGACCCACTCGGTCCAAGAAGAGAGCGACTACACGCTCATTCGCTTCATCGCCGAAGGCCGGAACTCGCAGCAACTGCACGCGACGATCATCTGCCGCGAGAAGGCCGAGATCATCTCGATGTACTCACGCTTCGGGTACGACGCCGACGTGCCCGACGCAAAGCGCACCCGGGTCGCCGAGTACCTGACGCGGGCCAATTACGGCTTGGTCATCGGCAACTTCGAGCTCGATATGGAGTCGGGCCATGTGCGCTACAAGACCAGCATGGATCTCGAAGGCGCGACGCTGGAGCCCGTGCTGTTCAAGAACCTGATCTACTCCAACCTGACCACCGCGGATCGCTACCATCCCGGGCTGATCAAGCTGCTATGGGCAGACGACATCACCGCCCGCACCGCCATCAAACTCGTCGAAGGCGACGGCGGCGGCGCGTAACGCTCTTTCAAGGTCGCGGTGCTCGTGGCGTCGCGTGGCAGTCGCGCATTGCGACGAAGCCGCGAAAGCAGACGTCCGCGTGCTTGGACGACACAAGAAGGGAGAGTCACAGAGGGCGGGATTCGAGAGCAGGCCGGTCACCGGCAGCCGCAGATTGTGCGGCGACGGTCCGGGCCGTCCGCGGGACGAGAGGGAGGACCCTACTTGACGGTGGCCTCGGCCTCGACCTCGACCTCAACCTCAGCTTCGAGCTTGTCGGTCTCGTCCTCGCCCAGGTCTTCAGGCTGATCGAGGCCGATGGTCGCGTCTTCGAGGATCTTCTCGACGGGCACGACCTTGCCGGCAGTCTCGACCTCTTGGATGATGCCGCCGATGGCTTCCATATCACCGGAGTCGGGATCGGCCAGCGCGTTGGCCTTGTTCTCTTCGGCCTTCATGCCGTTGGCGCGAATGACCGAGCGCGCGAGCTTGCGCGACAAGCGGGTCAGGTAGAACGCGTACTGGCGCTTGCCCTTGCTGTAGGCGAGGCGGGCGGCGTGCTGACGGACAACCGCCGAGCGCAGGTCGGCTTGGCCCTTGGTGCCGATGGCGACGGCGCCCTTGGCCTTGGAGAGCACCTTGTTGGTGTTGCGGATGGCCGCTTTGACCTTGAGGGTCACGCTGATCTTGCTCTTCTGGTTGGCGATGGCCTTGGCAGACTTCTTGGTCTTGGTCGCCTTGGTGGCGTTGCCCTTTCGGACTGCCTTGCGAGTGCGCTTGACCGTCTTGACGGTCTTCTTGCGCTTGACTGTTTTCTTGCGCTTCTGGGCGTGTGCGACCGACGCATCACCGATGGGTGCCGCGACAAAACCGAACGCGATGAGCGCCATGAATGCGAAACGAACCATACTAGCCTCCTTGAAGATCCTGTTTGCCAACTCTGACAGCCGCCGCAACCAACGGGCGGATACGCACGGATGACACACGGTCAGCGCGCTTTGTTCACAACGCCGCCACCCGTAGTCTTGCCGATGCGTGCGGCGATCACTGTGACGCTATCACTCCGAAATGGCGTACTTGACCCCCAGCGTGAACGCAATGGGTTTGCCGGGTCGCAGGCCATACGGACGGCGTGAGGCAATGTAGGTTCGGTTCGTCGCGTTGTCGACGCGCGCGTAGGCCCGCAGGTTGTCCCAGACCTGCCATTGGGCCGCGACATCGAGCACAAGGCGGTCGGGCACTTGCTCGACCGCGGGGATCGCCCCCTGCCCCGCCACGTCACGCATCTCGCCGACATACCGCAGCGCGGTGTTGACGCTGACCGGGCCCATCCACAAGCCGACCGCAAGGCGAGCCCGGTGCACCGGCAGGTACGGCAGCGCGTCGCCGGGCTCGGCCTCGCCCAGCACCGGATCAACAAACGCGTTGTCGATCTCGGAGATCGTCAGGGTGTAGCTGAAGTCGAGCTGCGCGCGCACGCCGGACGCGACCCGCAGCGCCTGCGCCAAGAGCACCTCGGCCCCATAGACGTCCAGAGCGCCGCCGTTGAACTGGCGGCCGATGTCTTCAGGCAAGCAGCCCGCCGACTGGGTACACGAGACCAGCAAGTTGTCGTAGATGTTGTAGAACCCGATGACCTCGGCGCGGGTCGCCTTGGCCATATAGCGGCCGCCGTACTCGAAGTTGATGCTCGATTCGGGCTGCGCGAAGTCGCCCGAACGCGGTGAGACGGGCGTGAAGCCGCGGTGAACGCCAGTCAACACGCTCCAACTGGGGTCGAATTTGTACACCGCGCCCAGCCCAGGGAGCACCGCCACGCTGCTGTTGTTGCGCGCCGCGCCGGTGCGTCGGTCTTCGAAGTCGGTCAAGATGTACTCAACCCGCGCCCCGGGGGTCACGATCAGATGCTCGCCGATTTGCACCTCGTCGATGAGGTGACCCGAGACGGCGAGCGCCTGCTCGGTGTTGCGGGTCGTAAACTCATCGGGCCCGGCCCGACGCAATTGCCCCCCCACCATGTCGAAGCTGGCCTCGTCGTGATCGCGCCGCACCTCGTCTTGATGCACCCGCACCCCCGCCTTGAGGGTCTGCTCCGCGTGCTCGCTCTTGAGGTGGTACCGCGTGCTCAGATCGACGCCCTGCGAGACGTAGGCGCGCCCGTTGTTCCCGATCCGCAGGGGGTTGCGCGGAGCGGAGTCTTCCTGCCCCGCGAGCACGGCCACGTCAACGGCACCCAGCCCTGCTGGATCGCGCAGCGTATCGGGCAGCTGCGGCCGACCCTGGATTCGGTTGAGCTTGAGCCAGTCGCGCGCAAAGTCGGTGCGGTAGATGACCGTCCGCAGTCGAAAGTTGGCGCCCGCCTCGAACGTGTACGCCAGCTGCGCCGCCGTCCGTGCCCACTGCATTTTGTCGAGCTGCGAGCCGGCGTAGCGCCGAAACGGCGTGGCGTCAAAGTCGGCCTGGCTCAGGCCCAAATACGTCTCGTCAGAGCGCTCGGTTGACCACGTGAACTTGAGCTCGAGTCGATGAAACATCTCGCCGTTCGGGTCGGTCTGCCAGCGCAGCTTGCCCATCGCTTCGCGCTTGTCGAAGCCCGTCGGGCCCCCATCGTCGAGCTCTTTGAACCCGTCGCTGTCGAGCTGCGCCCACTCCAACAAGATGCCGAACCGGTCGTCGCCCCACCCCGCCCAGGCGTGGGCCTTGTCGGTGCCAAAGCGCCCCGTCGACAGGTCGACCTCACCCTTGGCCCCCCGCGGGATTGAGCGGGTGACGAAGTTGATGGCGCCGCCCACAGTGTTGGGGCCGTATTCCACCGAGCCCGGGCCTTTGATGACCTCGACGCCGACCATGCGCGTCGTCAAGGGGAAGTAGTATGCGGGCGGAGCGGCGTAGGGCGCGGGAGCGATGAGGACGCCGTCTTCCATGAGCGTGATCTTCGAGCTGCGCTCGGCGCTCGTCCCGCGCATGCCAATATTGGGCCGCAGCCCAAAGCCGTCTTCGTCGCGCACGTACACCCCGGAGACGCCATCAAGGGCGCGATGCACGTCGTCGTACTCGTAGGCTTCCAACTCTTGCTGACCGACGACCTGCGCCGATCCGCCCAGCCGTGAGACCCGGTCGGCCGTGCCGACGATGCGAACGCCCTCGATGTCGTCGTCATCGTCGTCATCGTCATCGTCGGCCGACGCGGGCGCGACCGGCTCGGCCGAGGGCGGATCGGCCGCGGGATCCGCCAGGGCCGGCGCTGCCGCGAGCAGCAAGACAAGGCCAAAGGAGCGATTGAGATGCATTATCGTCACCGAATATCAGGCCGCGACACGATGCGAAGCGGCGGGCTTGGGGGCGCAGAAAGAATCCAGTCAGTGCGCCCATCGAGGCGGGTCAAGTCGACCTTTGGATCGATGAGCAACGCCGCGCGTCGCCCGTTGAGCGAGACCAGCGCGTCGACCCGCACCGCAGGTCGCGCGCCGCCAGGCGGGGTTTGCTCATCGGCAATATGATGCGCGAGCTGTACGATCATGCCGGGTTGGCCCGACATCTCCGCCCACTGGCGCCACGTCAGATAGGTCTTCGGGTTGACGTGTTTTTCTCGCCCGTTGGGGCGCTCGACTCGATAGGTGATGCTGCCCATCTTCTCGCGCAGCATCACGCGCCACGACCAGCGCATGCCCACCTCGTCCCATAAAACGTTGTCGCCGATCAGGTGGCACCGATGGGGAAAGCTCACCTGAAATAACGCGAAGATCAAAAGCCCAGCAATGAGCGGTCGCGCGGGTCGACGAAACGCCGGCGCCTCGATGCGCTGTGGCGCACGGCGAAGCAATCGCCGGGGCCAGTCTGCGTCAAAGAAGATCAGCGTGCTGGTGATCATGATGGCGGGGAACATGCCGATGTTGAAGAGCGCCTGCGTGACCACATGAAAGACGAGCACGCCCACATATGCGAGCGAGCGGGTGCGCGGCCAGAGCAGCCAGCCCGCGATCGTCAGATCGTACAGGCACCCCGCCCAGCTCATGCCCATCGGCCACGCTGAGACCAGCGACCCAATCACGGGCAGATCGGCCCGCGAAGTCATCCAAATGCCCATCGGCTGTCCGTGCAGCAGCCAGTCGGCGTTGATCTTGGCGACCCCGGCGCTGAAGTAGACGACGGCGAGCTGAAAACGCAGCGCCCAGATGAACCAGGCCGGTTGCGCGAGCTGCGTCCAGTTCTTGCGGCGCGCGTCCACGCTGAAGGTGCGATGCAGCGGCAAGATGAGGCACCACAACCCCAGCAGCCAAGCCAGATAGTAGTGGTTGAGGTAGTTGGTCAGGTCCATCAGCTGCAGCCAGCCAAACCCGACGAGAAACACAAACACGCTGACTCGATAGAACAGACCCGCCGCGATCCCCAGCGCGGCGATCGCCACGATGATGCCGAGGGTATAGAGGGCCGTGGGCCCGGGCACCGGCACCCACTCAAAGCCCGGATACTTGAAGAAGTACGTCGGCTCGACCAGAACTTCGTCAATCCACCCGTTGAGCAGAAACCGCGTCATGGAGAAGGCCATGAGCAGGCCAAAGACGATGCGAAAGGCCGCCAGCGATGCGCCGCTGACCGGGCGCAGGGCGCGCTCGGTGAGTCGAGTCAATCGTTGTCGGACGCGCCCTCTTGGGGCACGCTGAGGTTGAGCGTCGTCACGAACTGCGTCTTGAGCAGGTTGGTGACCTCTTTGATGGCCGCGTAGCCTTCTTCGAGCTCGGCTGCGTCGCTGACCGCCAGCTCTGAGAACGGTGTTTGCAAACCCTCAGCAACGCGGA
>JBNMOZ010000041.1:0-17698 GCA_051276005.1 Bradymonadia bacterium
CGCTGTTGCCGCCGCCGCCGCTGTTGCCGCCGCCGCTGTTGCCGCCGCCGCTGTTGCCGCCGCCGCTGTTGCCGCCGCCGCCGCCGCCGCTGTTGCCGCCGCCGCCGCCGTCGTTGCCGCCGCTCTTATCGCCCCAACCGCCGCCGCCGCCACCGCCGGCGCCACCGCCGCCCTGGCCGCCACCACCACCGCCGCTGCCGGCGAGGAACTGCACGCTCTGCGCGACGACGTCCCAGACCTTACGGTTGTTGCCGTCTTTGTCCTGGTACTCGCGGCTCTGCAGGCGACCTTCGATGTAAACCTGCCGGCCCTTGCTCAAGAACCGACCGCAGTTCTCGGCTTGGCGTCCCCAGACGGTGACGCTGTGCCACTCGGTGCGCTCTTTCTTGTTGCCTTCGCGATCGCTCCACTTCTCGGTGGTGGCGATGCGCAGGTTGCAGACGGGCCCACCCTGGGTTTGCCGAATTTCGGGATCGGCACCCAGGTTGCCGATGAGGATGACCTTGTTAACCGCCATGATGTTTCCTTTGAGCAACGTTGACCGCTGCGACCATTTCACCCCGATCTGAGGGTGTCAACCGGCCCCTGTCGAGTGGGGGCCACGTGGTCCCATCGGGCGGACGCGGGCTGTGTCGCAGTTTTTTTCAAAGTATTTTCGGGCCGACCGGTCGGACTTACGCGGTTCAGCGGCGTTCGGACCGCGCGTGGGGATTGCTTTTTCCCGTGGTTTCGATATCTTACGCGGCATGGACGCCACCGAACCGCTTCGGACCGGCAATCACCGCATCACCCCAGAACTGATTGACCCCGACGCCTACAAGGTGCTGCGGCGGTTGAATCAGTTCGAACACCACGCATATCTCGTCGGTGGGGCTGTACGCGACATACTGCTGTCCAAAGCGCCCAAAGATTTCGACATCGCCACGAGCGCGCGCCCTAACGATGTGCGCAAGCTCTTCCGCAACTGCCGGCTCATCGGCCGCCGCTTCCGTTTGGCACACATTTGCTTTACGGGCGGAAAGATCATCGAGGTGGCCACCTTCCGTGCCGCCCCCGATCACGATGAAGACGGCCCAATCCGCGACGACAACGAGTTCGGTTCGCCCGAATCGGACGCCTATCGGCGCGACTTCACCGTCAACGCGCTCTTCTACGATCTTGAGACTGACGAGATCATCGACTACTGCGGGGGGCTCGCAGACTTGGCCGAGCGGCGGCTGCGGACGATCGGCGATCCGGTTGTGCGCTTCCGTGAAGATCCGGTGCGCATGCTGCGCGCCATCAAGTTCTGCGCGCGCCTCGATCTGACCCTGGACGCCTCGACGCGTCGAGGCATCCTCACCGAGCGCAGCGAGATCCGTAAGGCCGCGATCCCTCGGCTGTACGAAGAGATCGTGCGCATGCTCTGGCAGGGCGCCGCCGCGCGCTCGTTCGAGTTGATGGCCGACCTGGGCCTGCTTGAGCTGCTGCTGCCCGAGATCGCCGGCTTCCTCGGGCGCGGCGCCGAGGATCCTTGGCTGCCGCTGAAGCCTTTGCTCGAAGCGCTGGATCTCCGGCATGAGGGCGTGCAGACCCAGTCGGGCGGCATGCTGCTCGCCGTGCTCTTCTGGCCGCTCTTCCAGGCCGTCATCGCCGATCTGCCGGAGCCGCCGTCCAAAGTCCTCGCGCGCAGGCTCGCCGAGAGCATCGTCGCGCCCTTCGCGGTGCGTCTGCGCATCCCACGGCGCCACCTGGCCGTCTTGGTCAGCGCGCTGGCCGGGCAGGTCCGCATCGACAAGCCCTTCAAGCGCCCCAGCGCCCGCGTCTCGTTCGCACGCAACCCCAACTTCGGGGCCATCGCCGACCTGTTCGCGCTGCGGTGTGAGGTCGAGGACATCGATCCCGAGCTGGTCAGCGCCATGCGCAGCTTGGCCAAAGACGCGGTACGGTTGGGGCCTGAAGAAGACGAATTCGACGACGATCGTCGACGCCGGCGCCGCCGCCGGTGATCACGCAGCGGGAGGTTTGATGTACATCATCCGCCCAGCGCGATCGGCCGATCTCGACGCGTTGTTGGTGCTCGCAGAGACGGCGGGTGGCCTGACAACGCTGCCCGCCGACCGAGAGCTGCTCGCCCAGCGCATCCAAGACGCCGATCACGCCTTTCGCCCGGTCATTCGCAAGCCCGCGGGTGATGCTTACCTCTTCGTGCTTGAGAACCTGCTGACCGGCGCCGTCGAGGGCTGCAGCGGCATCGTCGCGCGGGTCGGTGGCTTCGAGCCCTTCTATACATATGCGTTGCGCAGCGAGACCAAACGCGCCGAAGCCCTGGGCGTGGCGCGGCAGATCGACGCGCTGCACCTTGAAGCACCCCATAAGGGCCCCAGCGAGATCGGGACGTTATTCGTGCACCCCGCGGCGCGCGGCAAAGGCATCGGCCGGCTCGTCTCGCTGTCTCGCTTCGCGTTCATGGCTGCTTTTCCCCAGCGCTTCGCCGATGACGTCATCGCCGAGGTGCGCGGCGTGCTCGACGACGCGGGGCAGAGCCCGTTTTGGGATGCCATTGGCCGGCACTTCTTCGACATGGAGTTCGCCCAGGCCGACGCGCGCTCTGCGGCCGACAAGAGCTTCATCGCCGACCTGATGCCCAAGCACCCGATCTACCTGCCGATGCTCCCGCCCGACGCGCGCGCCGCGGTCGGTGAGGTGCACCGCGACGCGCGCCCTGCCAAGCACCTGCTCGTTCAAGAGGGCTTCGTCTACAACCAGCAGGTCGACATCTTCGACGGTGGCCCGCTGATGCGAGTGCGCCGCGACGCCGTGCGCACCATCGATCAGAGCGCCACGGCGACCCTGGCTGGCGTCATGCCGCCGATCGACGGCCCGGGGCTGTTCATCATCAGCAACGATCGCCTCGACTTTCGGGCCACCCTCGGCGCAGTCGATCTGCGCGACGACGGCACGCTCGCGCTCCCACGCGACGTGGTGCTCGCCTTGGGCCTGCGTATCGGCGACGCGGTGCGCTACGTGACCGCGCGCTCCGCAGCCGAGGCCACCCGCGGGTAGACGCAGTGATCGGCCCCCTCGCCGACCGCACCGCGCCCCGCGCCCGGCACGCAGATGTCGTTTGACTCTGCCGCCCGTCCCCAAAAGAATCCCGCCCGATAGACACGACCCGTGGAGACGAGATGCAAAAGCGATTGTGGGCGCTGGCGTTGTTGGCGACAGCGGTCGCCTGTGACGACGCAGGCGACAACGGCGGTCAGGGCATGGCCGGCGACGGCGCCGTCCGGCCCATCGACATGCGGGTGCAGACCGACATGCTCGTGATGCCCGACATGGCGCGGCCCGATATGGCGGCCGGCTTTGACATGGGCGCAGATCCCGATATGGCCCAGTCTGACATGACCGTCGAGCTCGACATGGCCCGGCCCGACGACGGTGTGGTGTGCGTCGAGGCTGCCGATTGCGATGACGGCCAACGCTGCACTGACGACGCTTGCGCCGACGGTGCCTGCGCCAACACGCCCATCGTCGGATGCTGCGAGGGCGACGCCGATTGCCCCGAGGGCGCCTGCATCGAGTCGCTCAACGCCTGCGCTGATCGCGCGCCGGTCGGCGGCGTCGTCATCACTGAGATCATGGTCGATCCCACCGCGGTCTCTGACGCGGTCGGGGAGTGGTTCGAGGTCGAGAACGTCGGCGACGCGCCGATCACTCTCAATGGCTGGACCATCGACGGCGCCGACGGCGACGCCCACCTCATCGAAGCCGACGCGCCCCTCGTCATCGAGGCGGGCGCCCGCTTCATCTTTGGGCGCAACGCAGACGCGAACGTCAACGGCGGGGTCGCGGTCGACTACCAGTTTGCCGGCGTCTCGCTGACCAACAGCGCCGATCGGGTGGCCCTGCTCGATGGGTTTGGCGACGTCGTCGACGCGGTCAGCTACGACCCAAGCTGGCCTCTGTCTTCGGGCGCTACGCTGGCGCTCGACCCCGGATCCATCGACGCGATGGCCAACGACAACGCGGCGAACTGGTGCACGGGTCGGGCCCCGTGGGCCATGGGCGGGATGGCCGGCGACTTGGGCTCGCCGGGCGCGGAGAACCCCGCCTGCGTGCCGCCCGTCGAGTTGGCCGACTGGTGCCGCTTGCAGTTCCCGGTCGACGCCGAGGTGGGCACGGGCACCGACGTGACGGTCTACGCGCGCATCAACGAGCCCGGCATCACCGACGCCACCGACGCCACCGACATCGACCCCGCGGTCATCGTGCAGGTCGGCTTTGGCGTGGATGGATCAGATCCCGCGGTCGAGCCCTGGGCGTGGTTCGCAGCCGAGGCCAACGCCGGCTGGAACGCAGCCGATGCCGGCGAGCCCGGCAACGACGAGTATCAGGCGACCTTCGTCGCGCCCCAGCCCGGCACGTACGATCATGCCGCGCGCGTGAGCGTTGATGGCGGCGACACCTGGATCTACTGCGACCGCGCGGCCGGTGAGGGCAGCGATGGCGCCGAGGACGGCTATCAGATCGAGAACGCGGGCAGCCTGGTCAGCGTGGCGGCCGAATGCCTCGGCGTCGTCTGCGACGCCCCGCCCACCGCGCGCTGCGAGGGCAACGGCGTGGCCACGTCGGCGGCGGTCGGCAACTGCGTGATCACCGACGACGGCGTCGCGACCTGCGCCTATCCCGAAGAGGTCGTCGACTGCGGCGATCTGGTGTGCGACGACGGCGAATGCGTCGAGCCCGCGCCCCTGCCGTTGGCGGGCGACATCGTCATCGCCGAGATCCTCTACGATCCACACGGCCCGCTCGCCGAAGACGCTGCCGAGTGGTTCGAAATCTACAACCGCACCGAGGATGACCTGCGCCTCGACGGCTGCCGCATCGCGGACGCGAGCAACACCGAGGTCATCGACCGCCTCAACGTGCCCGCCGGCGCGCGCCTCGTCTTCGGGCGCAGCGCCGATCAGGCGGTCAACGGCGGCATCTCCATCGACCACCTGTTCGGCTTCGCGCTCAACAATGGTGGCGACACGGTCTCGATCACGTGCGGGCCGCTGGACGCCGAAGTGGTCATCGACACGGTGACCTACGACGACGGCGGCGACTTCCCCAACGCCCAGCGCGCCTCGATCTCCCTCGACGCGGGGGCGCAAGACGCGGCCGCGAACGATGAGGGCGCCAACTGGTGCTTGGGTCAGGCCGCCTACTTCTCGCTCGACGGTATGCCCGAAGAAGACCACCTGGGCACGCCCGGCAGCCCCAACCCGATCTGCCCCATGCCCGACGTGACCGTCGACTGGTGCCGCTTGCAGTTCCCGCTCGATCCCGTTGTGGGTGCCGGCACCCAGATCACCATCTATGGCCGCGTCTTCGAGGCGGGCGTGACCGATCGCAGCCCCGGGGTCGATCTTGAGGACGGCTTCATCGGCCAGGCCGGCATCGGCGCGATGGGCAGCGTGCCCGGCGACGATTGGCACTGGATCGACGCGGCGCCCACCCCCATTGGCGACGGCCCGTTAGAGCCTGACAACGACGAGTACCAGGCCAACACCGTGGTGCCCCCGCCCGGCATGTACGCCTTCGCCCTGCGCTTCAGCCGCGACGCCGGCGCCACCTGGCTGTACTGCGATCGCGACGCGGGCCCGGGCAGCGACGGTGCCGAAGATGGCTATCAGATCGACAACGCTGGGCTCTTGACCAGCTTGGCCGGCGCTTGCGACGACCTCATCTGCGCCGCGCCGCCTGCGCCGACCTGTGATGGCGACACCCGCGTCGCGTTCACCGTCCCCGGCCAGTGCCAGCCGATCGAGGGCGAAGGCGTCTGCCTCTACCCCGAAGGCGCGCGCCGCGACTGCAGCCTCGACGGCGGCCTGTGTGACGCCGGCGAGTGCGTCGGCGGCGCCGCGGCACCGTCCATCGGCGACCTGGTCATCAACGAGTTCATGTTCGATCCCGGCAACGGACTCAGCGACAACGACGCCGAGTGGATCGAGGTGCTCAACACCACCGAAGACGCCTTCAACCTCGAGGGGTGCACGCTCTACGACGGCGCGAACAGCCAAGACATCGACCAGGTGCTGCTCATCGAGCCCGGCGCCTACATGGTGTTCGGCAAGTCGCTCGACGCGGCGGTCAACGGTGGCATCGACGCGGCGTTCGTCTTCGGGTTCGGGCTCAACCAGGCCGGCGACACGATCGGGCTGCGCTGCGCCGACGTGCTCATCGACGAGATCGCCTACAGCGCGGGCAACGGGTTCCCCCGTGAAGCGGCCCGCAGCGTCTCACTCAGCGACGCAGCGGCCGACAACGCCCTCGGCGCCAACTGGTGCCTCAGCACGAGCGACTACTACGTCAACGGCGACGATCCGCCCTTGAGCAACCAGGGCACGCCGGGCGCCCCCAACGATGATTGCGTCGCCCCCGACGCCTGCGCGCCCAACCCCTGCGACGCCCCGCCGGTGGCCGACTGCGCCGACGTGGACACCCGCCGCACCTACCTGGCCCCCGGCGACTGCGTCGACGTGAGAGGCCTCGCCGAGTGCACCTACGCCGAGCAGCTCGAAGCGTGCGCCGATGGCTGCGAAGCCGGCGTCTGCGTCATCCCGGGCGCGCGCGGGCCCGCCGCTGGCGAGCTGGTCGTCAACGAGATCATGTACGACCCGCACCACGCCCTGGGCGAGCCGGCGGCCGAGTGGTTCGAGCTGTACAACCCCACCGACGAGGTCCTCGCCCTTGATGGCTGCACGGTCACCGAGAACGGCGGCGGCGCGTTGGCGTTGGACGGGCTGACGGTCGAGGCGGGGGGCTTCCTGCTGTTCGCCGGCAGCGCCGATGAGGCCGAGAATGGTGGTTTGGTCGTCGACGGCGCCCTGCCGTTCTCCCTCGGCAACGGCGGCGACAGCCTGACCATCGTCTGCGCTGACGTCGAGATCGACGCGGTCGCCTATGACGACGGCGCGGCCTTCCCCGACGCCCGGGCGCACTCGATCAGCCTGGCCGATCCCGCCAGCGACAACGCCGACGGCGCCAACTGGTGCCTCGCCCGCGCGGTCTACTTCGCCGATCCCAGCGGCGACGCGGCGCTCAACAACCACGGCACGCCCGGTGCGCCCAACGACGCCTGCGATGAGCTCGCCAACTTCGGCGTCCTGCAGTTCCCGCTGGCCATCGACGCCCAGACCGACGCCGTCGTGATCGTGTACGGCCGCGTCTACCACCTCGGCATCACCGATCGCACCGGCGGCGTCGACGTCTCGGCGCTGCTGCGCGCTCAGCTTGGGTTTGGCCCGGATGGCAGCGACCCCGCGGTCGATGAATGGACCTGGATCAACGGCGCGCCCAACCCCGACTGGGATGGCCCGGCCATCGGTGAAGCCGACAACGACGAGTACCAGGTCGCGCTGCGCCTGCCCGCCCCCGGTGCCTACGACTACGCGTGGCGCTTCAGCGCTGACGGTGGTCGCACCTGGGTGTACGCGGACGGCGCTCCGGGCTCCTCAGATGGCTACCAGATCGAGAACGCCGGCCAGATGGTCAGCCAGCCGCAGTTGGACCTGTGCGACCCCAACCCCTGCAACACGCCGCCGGCGCCGGTCTGCCAAGATGAGAGCACCGTGCTGGAGGCCTCGCCCGAGGGCATCTGCGCCGTCGTCGACGACGCGCCGACCTGCGACTACGACCCCCAGCCGGTCCCCTGCGCCGATGGCCTCGCCTGCCAGGACGGCGCCTGCCTTGAAGTGCTCGATGGCCGCGTGCCGGGGGCCGACGAGGTCGTGATCACCGAGCTCATGTACGACCCGCACTTCGGGCTCGATGAGAACTTCTCCGAGTGGATCGAGCTGTACAACGCCACCGACGAGATCCTGCTGCTCGACGGCTGTGTGCTCTCCGACAGGACGGGCTCCAGCCCCCTCGACGGCCTGCAGATGCAGCCCAACGGCTACTTGCTGCTCGCCCGCAGCGCCGATGAGGCGCTCAACGGTGGGCTCGTGGTCGACGGCACCTTCAACGTCACCCTCAACAACGGCGGCGACACGCTGACGATCACCTGCCAGGACGTTGAGATCGACGTGGTGGCATATGACGACGGCGGCGCGTTCCCTAACGCCCGCGCCAAGAGCATCAGCCTCGACCCGGCCCAGCATGCGGCCAACGAAGACGGCGCGAACTGGTGCTTGGCCTTCGACGTCTACTACGCGCCCGGCGATGAGGCTGCGAACCACTTTGGCACGCCCGGGGCAGCCAACCCGCCCTGCGACGAGCTCGCCGACTTCGGCCGCCTGCAGTTCCCGCTCTTCACCGATGCCCCGGTGACAACGGTCTACGGGCGCGTCTATCACGCAGGCATCACCGACCGCAGCCCGAGCAACGATCCGTCACCCCGCCTCGTCGCCGAGCTGGGCTACGGCGCTGACGGCAGCGATCCCGCGGTCGACGCGTGGACCTGGGTGCGTGGCGTACCCAACGCCGCCTACGACGGCGGCGGTGGGGCCGAGCCCGACAACGACGAGTACCAGGCCGATCTGGTCCTGCCCGAACTTGGTCAATATGACTACGCGTGGCGCTTCAGCGCCGATGGCGGCCGCACTTGGCTGTACGCCGACGGGCAAGGCGCGGGCAGCAGCGATGGCTACCAGCCCGAGAACGCGGGCGACGCCAACCTGGCCGGCCCCCAGTAGCTTGGCCCGCAGTCGCCGAGCCCCAGTCGCTTGGCTAAACCCCCAGTAGCCCATTGGGGGCGCCCGCGTGCCCCCCGCCGGCATCTATGCACGGCTCTCTGATCGACTCGATGTTCGAGTTGAGCGAAAGGCTCCCCACATGAAGCGTTGGAGGCGGCGAATCTTGCTGTCATTTCTCGTGATCTTCGGCCTGCTGGTCACCGCCGCGGGGGTGCTCGCCGCCTTCGCATGGACCGCCGCTGGCACGAAACCCGACGGCGCGCGCCTCGCCCGTGTGCAGCAGTCGCCGCAGTACAAGGACGGCAACTTCTTCAACGCCCTGCCCGAGAAGATGGACGCCTGGGCCGCGACGAAGCGCATGTTCCAGGGCGGCGATCATCGCACCCCGGAGGGCGCGATCCCCACGGCGTCAAAGACGAACCTGAGCACGCCGCCGGCCAGCGGGCTGCGCGTCACCTGGTTGGGCCACTCCTCGGTGCTCATCGAGATCGACGGCGCCCGCATCCTGACCGACCCGGTGTGGGGCGAGCGCGTGTTTCCCATCAGCTTCTTGGGGCCCAAGCGCTTCTATCCGGTGCAGCGCACGCTCGAAGAGCTGATGCCCATCGACGCCGTCGTGCTCTCGCATGACCACTACGATCACCTCGATGAAGGCTCGATTCGTAAGCTCAGCGCGCTGGGCGTGCGCTTCATCACCCCGTTGGGCATCGGCGCGCACCTCGAATACTGGGGCGTCGCCGCCGATCGCATCACCGAGTTGGACTGGTGGCAGACCGAGACCATCGGCGACCTGACGTTGGCCTGCACCCCGTCGCGGCACTTCTCGGGGCGGTTTCTGACCGATCGCAACGCCACACTCTGGGCGAGCTGGTCGCTCATCGGCCCGACGCATCGCGTCTTCTTCAGCGGCGACACCGCCATGTTCCCCGGCTTCAAAGAGATCGGCGCAAAGTACGGCCCGTTCGACGTCGTGCTGATGGAGTCAGGCGCCTACGACAAAGCCTGGATGGACGTGCACATCGGCCCCGAGCAGGGCGTTGAGGCCTTCGCCGATCTCAAAGGCAAGCTGCTGATCCCGGTGCACTGGGGCACGTTCAACTTGGCGATCCACAACTGGACCGAGCCGGTAGAGCGGCTGTTGGTCGCGGCGAAGAAGGTGGGGGCCGAGGTGTATGTGCCCAAGCCCGGCGAGAGCATCGAGCCCGCGTCGATGCCGGCTTCGCAGAAGTGGTGGCCCGACGTGCCGTGGCAGACCGCTACGGAGAATCCGATCGTGTCGAGCGGGCTGTAGGGTCTCTCAAAGTCGCGTGCTCGCCTACGGCGGCGCTCCGGGACTTTGAGAGAAACTAGGACTCGCACTCCGCCGGATTCGCGTCCAGCCGCCCCTGCGGCGTGCAGGTCAGCCGCTCGCCTTCGATGCAGAGAGGCGACCACAAGTCTGGAACGCACGCCACATTCTCAATGCCCACACAGCGCGGCTCGCCCTCGCCCGCGCAGAACTGGCCCGACTCACACGGGCGCAGCAGGTAGTACAGTGCCTCTTCGTCGCACTTGACGATGCGGCCGTTCTCGCAGCGCAGGGCCGCGTCGCCCACTTGGCAGGGCAGGGCGGTCGGCGGCACGCATTGGGCCACTGGGGCATCGCTCGCGCAGCGCAGATCGCCACATTCGGTGCGCTTGACGCCCGCCTCTTCGCCGCATGACAGCACCGCGTTCTGGTTGCAGATCGGCGTGGTCGGGCAGCCCGGATCGGACACGTCCTCGACGGGCTCGCAGCCCAGCGCCACCGCGCACACAATGATCGGGGTCAGCGTGCATGCGCTCGCCGCACCCATTACACTGCGCCGCATGCGCGCACCCAGCCCCATCATCGACAGCCACGCCCACCTCGACTTCGACCGCTTTGATGCGGATCGCGACGCCGTTGTTGCCCGTGCAGCCGCCGCCAATGTCGACACTCTGATTACAATCGGCACCGATCTGGCCTCCTCGCGGCGCGCCCTGGCGCTCACGCAAACATACCCGAATATCTACTGCTCGGCCGGGGTACACCCCCATCAGGTCGACGAATTCGCTGACGCCGACTGGCCTGCCCTGGTGGCGCTCTTCGATGATCCGAAGGTGCGCGCCGTCGGCGAGACCGGCCTGGACTACTACTACGATCATGGTGATCGCGACCGCCAGCGATTGCTGTTTGCGCGGCACCTCGAGCTCTGTGGCCAAGTCGGGCGACCCGTCGTGGTGCACATCCGCGACGCGTTTGAAGACGCCTACCGCATCGTCGAAGAGGTTGGCTTGCCGGCGGGTGGCGTGGTGCATTGCTTCACCGGTGGACCCGAAGAGTGTGCCCGCGCGGTCGAGTTGGGCTTTCACATCTCGCTGTCGGGCATCTGTACGTTCAAGAGCGCCAAGGCTCTGCGCCGCGCGGTGGCTGTGATCCCCATTGAGCGTCTGTTGATCGAGACCGACAGCCCGTTCCTCGCCCCCACGCCCCATCGCGGCAAACGCAACGAGCCGGCCTTCGTGGTGCACACGGCGCACGAGGTCGCGAAGCTGCGCGGGGCCCCCATCGAAGACATCTGCGCGGCGACCCGGGCGACGACGATCGAGTTGTTTGGCCTGCCCCTCGAGGCTTAGGCGTGCGCTGGTGGGCCATCGACGATCCAACCCCCGCCCGGTTGATCGACGCGCTCGGTGAGGCCTTCGCAGCTCACGCGCGGGCGATCTTCGACACCGAGCCCCGCATGCAGACCATCATCATGGCGGTCGCCCAGTTCTGGGATGACGACGCGCCCGATGAGGTGCACGCCGACCTCTTCTACTCGACCACCCACACGGCGCCCTGGCCCCATAACTGCGACGACGCCGACGACCACGACCTGTTCTTCTGCGAGTCCTGCTTCATGTGGTCGACCGATGGTCGCTCAGGCGACTTCGAGTTGCCCACCCTGAACGATCGCGTCACCCGCGCCATCGAGGCCTTCTGCGGCGAAGGCGCGAACCGGGAAATGACCTGGACACAGACGCATTTGCCGCTTTGGGTGGCGCGCCGCCGCGTCGACACTGCTGAGTTCGTCGGCCAGCTGCAGCGCCCCTGGCAGCGCCCCGATTTGGCGCAGGTCGCCATGCCTCCACCCGACATCGCGCCTCTCTTTGCGGAGGTGTACCGACAGCCGGCATCAGATGGCCCCCGGCAGGTCCTCGCCGACTGTCTGCAGGCCGCGGGCGATCCACGGGGCGACTTCATCGCGCTGCAGATGCACCAAAACTCGACCGCCGAGATGAGGGCCGACATCGCGCGCCTCGCGGCGACCCATCGAAACGGCTGGCTTGATGCCTTCCTCACCATCGCCTCGCCCGCGCGGTGCCGCTTCACGCGGGGGTTCGTGTCTGCGCTCGCCGTGGGGCCGGCGCCCATGCAGGCCTTCGCGGCGCTGGATGGATCGCCGGCCTGGGCGACCATCGAGAGCCTCGCCTTCCCCGAGCTCGACGCGCCGCCCGATTGGCCGATGCTCGCCGCCTTCTCGCAAATTGCACGCATTGATGCGCCGACCTCGGTTCTCCAGCGGATGGGCGCGGCAGGCGAGTGGGCCCTGACCCGGCTGCATTGCACGGGCACGGGGGGCATCGACGGTCTGGGCGATCTGCAGGTGCCTCGTCTGCGTCATCTGATGATCGAGGACGCCCACCCCCGCACGCTCGAGCGGCTGGTCGACCTGCCGTGGTGGCGGCGCCTCGTCCAGCTCGATCTGGTCTCGACCAATCCCGTGGCCGCGTTCGCCGCCGCGGTCTCGCGCACCCGAGCCCACGTCCGGGTGATCGCGCCTTACGCCCAGGCATTCATCGAGCGCACGGGGCGCGAGGCGGCGCGCGTGCACCCCGGACCGCACGCCGGTTCGATGTTCGCGCCGCTGGCCAAGACGCTGCGCGCCGCGTTGCCGCCCGTCTGGAAGATCGACGCAGCCGAGCCGCTGACGCCGCTGGATCGACGCGACCTGCTCACGGAGCTCTGGATAATCGCGCCCCTCTGAAACCGCCAGATTCGCACGGTAGGTATCTGTTCCAAAGCATTGATTGGCGCGGAGGCCTCGCGCTGGTAGATTACGATTTCGCGCGCGCTGAATCATCCTACGGGGAGCCGGTTTGTCCACTGACGCTGTCTGGTATCTGCAAGAAGACACCGAGCGGATCGCGCCGCAGACCGTCGCCCAGCTATGCACTCGCCTTGAGTCCGGCCAACTGTCACCCGACGCATACGTGCAGCACATCAAGCTGCCGACCTGGGTGCCCGTCGCTGCCGTCAAGGGGCTGGCCGAGGTCGTCGCCGCGCGTCGGGCTGCGGTCGAGACCAAGCGCCCCACGCCCACCGCCGATACGCCGTGGATGATCACGGTCGATGGCCGCCAAGACGGTCCCATGTCGCGGGCCGATCTGGCCCGTCGCGCCCGCCGCGGGCTCGTCGACAAGGACACCCTGGTCTGGCGCGAGGGCATGGAAGGCTGGGTCGCGCTGAGCAGCGTGCCCGCTCTGGTCAGGGTGCTGCCGGGCATCGAGTCGATCACTGAGACCGGGCAAGTGCGCGTCGTCGATCGCGCCCAGGCCAAGGCGCGGCTGCGCAAGGCGACCCCTCGAACCCTCGACGATTGCCGCCGTTTTCTGGAGCGCACGGCTGGCCATGAGCCGACGCTGCGCGTGCTTGAGAACATGGTGCGCACCGGCCGCAATGCGCTGGGCGCCGTCGAGTTGCTCGAAGAGGTGCTCGCGCCGCGTGACGGCTGGCAGCGCCTCATGGGCATCTGGCGCAACCTGCTGCGGGTCGTGCGCCAGCCCGATGAGCGCACCAACCTGCGCATGCGCATGGGACAGGCCGCCGAAGGGCCGCTCGACGTGCCCGCCAAGGCGCTGACGATCTTCACCAGCGCGCTGCGCGAGAGCCCGCGCCGCACCGACGTGCAGGCCGCGCTGCGGCGCCTCAGCGATCGACTCGACGCGCGCGACGCGACCCTCGAATTTGTCGACACCCAGTGCGATGCGCGCGAAGGCGCCGACCGGGCTGCGTTGGCACGATTTGGCGGCGATCTGCATCTCGACTGGCGCGACGACGTCGCGGCGGCCGCAGCCCGATATGCCGTCGCCGCGCGCCTCGATCCGAACGCCGCGACCCTCGACCGGTTGGAGACGCTGCTCGAGCGCCTCGACGATTGGCGTCCTTGGACCGAGGCCTTGCGCGCCGCGGCCGATGGCGTCTCCGCCGAAGACCGCGTGCCGTACCTGCACCGCTTGGCCAACGCCTGGCAGGTGCGCCTCGAACGGCCGGCGCGGGCGCTGGGCATCTATCGCGAGATCCTGCAGGTCGCGCCCGATGACCTGCAGGCGATGGACGCACTCAGGCGGATGCATCAGCGGGGCATCGAGCCGATGGCGGTGCACGTCGAGCTGCGCCAGCTGTTCGAAGGTCGACGTGATTTCAAGGCCTTGCGCGATCTCGACACCGCGCACTTGCCGCACTCGGCGCCGGGCGATGAGCGGGCGGCCGTCTTGCTTCGCCTCGCCAGCCTCGCCCGCGACCAGCTGTCGGATCCTCGCGCTGCGCTCGATCATTTGGCGCACGCGGTCGCGCAGGCGCCGGCCGACGAGGCGATCCGCGCCGCATACGTCGAGCAGGCCGCCGCGTTGGGCGTGGTCGAAGATGCCGTCGCGACCCTCGAAGGGCTGCAAGGTGAGCATCCCTCGCTGAGCGCGTCGCTCGCGCGGAGCCTGTTTGGCGTGCATCGCGAGCGCACGGGCAACCCGACCGCAGCCCGCAAATGGGGACGCATCGCGGTCAATCAGGGCACACCCGCCGACCGTTTGGCGTTGCTGCCCAACCTGAGCGAGCACCCGCTGGTGCATCGGCTGGCGCTCGAGTTGCTCGTCACCGATCCGCCCGCAGGCTGGGATCGCAACCGTGGGCGCCTGATGCTCGCCAAGACGATGGCCGAGGACGAAGCGCCCGAGGCCGTCGCGCTGTATCGCGCCATCCTCGCTGACGATGCGACGCATGTGGCCGCGCTCACCGCGCTCGCCATCATCTACGCCCGCGACGAGCGGTGGGATGATTGGTTCGCCGCCCGACAGGCGCTGGCCGACGGGTACGTCGACGAGAACGCGCGCATTGATGTTTGGCGTCATTCGGCACGCCGCGCGGCTGAATTGTCGCGCCAAGACGACGCCGCCGAGCTTTGGCGCCGCGTGCTGAGCGCCCGCGCCGACGACGCCGAAGCGCTCGATGGCCTCGAGCAGGCCAACGCCGCGCGCGGCGACTGGGACGGGGTCGCCGACGTGCTTGAGCGGCGCCGCGCTGCCCTCGATGAAGCCGACGGCCTGTGGATCACCCGCCGTCTCGCTGAGGTCTACGCGGATCGACTCGACGACGCTGCGCGCGCGGCAGCGTGCTGGCGGGCCGTCGTTCGCATCCGCCCCGATGATGTCGACGCGCGCCGATCGCTGGCCCGCCTCGTCACGGGTGCCGAGGCGATCGGGCTGTGGACGGCGATCTTTAACGCCGATCCGCGCGACGCCGAGGCCGCCGACGCGTTGGCCACCCTGCATCGCACTGACGGCGCGATTCGCGAAGCGTTCGATGTGCAACTGCGGCATGCCGACAGCTTCGAAGACGACGCCGAGGCCGTGCAGCGGCTCAAAGCAGTGGTCGCGGCGAGCGCAAAAGAGCAGGTCGACCTGGGCCCGACGCCCTTCCAGCGGATCCTGGCGCGCACGCCGAACGACGTCGACGCGTCCGACGGCCTCGCGCGTGTCTATGCACAGCAGGAAGACTGGACGGCGCTCGCCGCCTCGCTGCGCGAGCGCGCCGAGCGGGCGACCGATGTCGCGACGCGCCAGGCGCTCAGCCGACAACTCGCCGCCGTCCAGGCCGAAAACCTAGGCGATCCGTCGGCCGCGTTCGAGACCTTGTTGGCCGTTTTTGATTCCGCGCCCGACGATGGCCTGGGCCCGGATCTCGCGCGCCTCGCCGCGATGAGTGCCGGCTGGTCTGCCCTGTTGTCGGCCTGGACGGCGGCTATCGTTGCCCTCCCCGTTTCGGTCGCGACGCCGCTGCATCGACGCTTGGCGCGCTGGTACATGGGCCCGCAGGACGACCCCGCGGCCGCCGCGACCCACTTGGGTGCTGTGCTTGCCCAGCGGCCCGACGACGCCGAGGCCGTGGCCGCGCTTGAGGCGCTCTTCGCCGACGGGCGCGTGCGCGGGCAGATCATCGAGCTGCTTGAGCCGGTCTACATGCGCACGCAGCGCCAGGCCGAGCTGGTCGAGATGCTCGCCGACACGCTGCCGACCGGACCCGAGCGGGTGCCTGCGCTCCGGCGGCTGGGCAAATTGTACGACGGCCTTGATCGCGGGCGAGAGGCGCTAGACGCCTTTGGTCAGGCGCTGGAGACATCGCCGCAGGACGCGGAGTTGCGGGCCGATGTCACCCGCGTGGGCCAACGACTCGATCGCCAGGACCTTGTGGCCGACGTGCTTGGCCGGGCGCTCCTCAACGCTGAGCGCCCGGCCGACGTCGTGGCGCTGGGCGAGCAGCTCGCGCCGCTCCTGGAGGGGCTGGGGCAGCGGGCCCGCGCAACGGCCGTGCTGCAGCGCATTTTGGACGCCGATCCGCGCAGCGCGATGGCGCTCGCCGCCCTCGATGCCGCCGCGACAGCCAATGGCGACCTCGAAGCGATCTGCGACCTGCTCGAACGCCGTATCGAGGTCGCAGAGATCGATGACCGCGTCGAACTGCGCGTCCGCCTCGCAGATACCTGGCTGCGCCGAGACCGCGTCGACGCCGCCATCGGCGTATGGCAGAGCGCGCGCGCTGATCGGCCCGATTCGATTGAGCCGCTGGTTGCGCTCGATGAGCTGTACACCCGCAGCGATGATTGGGAGGCGGTGTTCGAGGTGCGATTGGCGCGCGCCAGCCTCGCCCCCGATGACGAGCGCGCGGTGCTCGTCGAGTCGTTGGTGCCCATCGCCGACACGCATGGCGACGCCGAAATTCAGCTCGACCTGCGCCGCCGATTGGTCGATCTGGCCCCCACGCCCGAGCGCATCGACAGCCTGCAAGAGCAGTTACTCGCTGAAGAGCGATGGGCCGATCTCGAGAGCTTGGCCACGGCGCGCCTCGCGGTCTCTGAAGACACATCACGCTGGTTTGCGACGCTGGCGAAGGCGCAAAGCGCGCAAGGACGCACGCTCGAAGCCCTCGAGAGCTGGCGCCAGGTCCTCGATCGGGCGCCCGCCGACGTCGACGCGCTTCAGGCGGCGCATGCACTGTACGTGCAGCGCGACGAGCCGGCGGGTCAGGCACAGACCGCGCTCGATCTGGCGAAGGCGCTGCCCGAAGACGATGTACGCGCGCCGTCTCTCGCTCGGCTGGCCGCTGGGCTGTACGAAGAGCTGGGGCAGGGCGCCGATGCGGTCCGATCCTGGGCGCAGGTGCGCGTCGTATCGCCCGACGCCGAAGACGCCATCGAGGCGTTGACCGGGCACTTCACCGAGTCGGGCGCATGGGCCCGCCTGCGCGATCTGCTGCGGTCGGTGCTCAGCCGTGCGCGCTCGAGCGACGCCCGGCTGGCGCTGCATCTGCAGATCGCCGAGCTCTCGGTCGAACGGCTCGACGATCAGCAGTCGGCCCGCGAAGCCTATGAAACCGCGTTGGCCGAATCGCCGGGTTCACCCCGCGCGACCGTGGCGCTGGGGCGCCTGTACCAAGAGACCGGCGACTGGTCGGCCTGGGTCGAGCTGGCGATGGCGCGGCTGGGCGACGTGCAGCAGCCCGGGGCGCGGCGCGAGATCTACGCCGAAGCGGCCGAAGTGCTCACCGATCGTCTCGACAGCCCAGCGCATGCCTTTGCGTTGCTGCTCAAGGCGGTCATCGAGCAGCCCGATGACGTGCTGGGTCCGCGCGTCGAAGCGCTCGCCAAGACCCTGGATCGGTTCCCCGAAGCCGCGCATGCCTATGAGACCGCTCTCAAAGAGGCGCGCCAGCCGCATCG
>JBNMOZ010000042.1:0-17644 GCA_051276005.1 Bradymonadia bacterium
ATCTGCTCGATTTGAAGGTGGACGCGCAGTTGACGCCGTTCTTTGGCGTGAAGCATCGCGTGCCGCCGCCCGTGCGCGCAGCGGCGTTCGAGGCGATCGCGAAGTTCGCGAAGTAGCAGGGCGCGGCGATTTGCGAGGCGCCTGTGGCGCCGGGCGCCAACAATCGACCGCGAAGTCAGCCCCGCAGGTGCCACGCCTTGGGCTGCACGAACGCGGTGATCCCGCGCAGGCCCAGGGTGCTGCCCAGGCCCGAGTCGCCGCGGCCCGTCCACTCCACGCGCGGGCTGACGCGATCGCAGCAGTTCCAATACACCGTGCCCACGTCAAGCTGCTGCATCAGCCGGTGGCAGCGATCCTGGTCAGCGCCGAACACGGCGGCGGTGAGCCCGTAGCGCGTGTCGTTCATCAGCCGGATCGCCTCGGCGTCATCGGCCACGACCTGGACGCCGATGATCGGGCCGAAGCTCTCTTCGCGCATCACGTCCATCGCGTGGGTCACGCCCGTGAGCACCGTCGCCTCGAAGTACCAGCCGGGTCGATCCGCGCGCTTTCCGCCGCAGCGCCGCGTGGCGCCCTTGGTCATGGCGTCGTCGACCTGGGCCTGTAAGACGGCGATCTGGGCTTCGCGGGAGAGCGGGCCCAGGTAGGTCTCTGGGTCGCCGGGCGGGCCCATCTTGAAGGCCTCGACCGTCTCGACGAACGTCTCGATGAACGCCTCGGCGACGGCCTGGTGCACGTAGATGCGCTCGATGGCGCAGCAGCTCTGACCGGTGTTGTAGAAGGCGCCGTCGGCGAGGCTCTTCGCGGCTTGCACGGGATCGGCGCTGTCGGTGACGTACGCGGGATCCTTGCCGCCCAGCTCCAACTGCACCGGGATCAGCTTCGCGGCGGCGGCCTGCGCGATCTTCACACCGGTGGCGTGACTGCCGGTGAAGTACACCGCGTCGATGTCGTCGGCGAGCAGCGCCGCGCCGGCTTCACCCGCGCCCGTCACGAACTGAAAGACGTCGGCCGGCACGCCCGCTTCGAAGAGCATGGCCTCCATCGACGCGCCCGTCGCGAGGGCGTGTTCGCTGGCCTTGTAGATCACCGCGTTGCCGGCGAGCAGCGCGGGCACATACACGTTGGTGCCGACGAACCAGGGGTAGTTCCAGGCCGAGATGTTGGCGATCACGCCCAGCGGCTCCCAGCTGACCGCTTCATTGGTCGATCGGCCTTCGACGGCGGCGCGGGGCGCCAGGGCGGCCTCGGTGTGCTCGAGGAACCAGTCGACGCGCCCGGTCGTGCCGAGCACCTCGCCGCGGGCCTGGGCGATGGGCTTGCCCGTGTCGTTGGTCAGGATGACGGCGAGCGCATCGGCGCGCTCCTCGATGAGGTCGCGGAACCGGCGCAGCGCGGCGATCCGCTCAACCAGCGGGGTCTTCGCCCAGGCGGGCTGGGCGGCGCGGGCGGCGGCGACCATCTCGGCGATCTGTTCGGGTGTGTCGGGGGTGATCGTCTGGCGGGCGTCGCCCGTGGCGGGGTCATAGATGACGAGGGGCTGCATCAGCGGGCGCCTTTCTCGGACATGGTCTGCGTGAACAGGTCTTTGAACTGGGCGCGCGAGACGGGGCGCGGGTTGGACGGGTGGCAGGGATCGGCCTGGGCGACGTCGAGCAGGGCGTCGAGCTGCTCTGGTTGGACACCCACTTCCATAAGCGTCTGCGGCAAGCCGAGGCTCTTCGTGAGGCCGCGGACCCATTTGACGAACTGCGCGCCGTCGGTCGCGGTGGGATCGACCGCGCGGGCCAAGCGCAAGAATCGCTCGGGCTCGGCCTCTAAGTTGAAGGCCATGCAGGCCGGCAGCATCAGCGCGTTGGCCAGCCCGTGGTGCAAGTCGGCGACCGTCGACAGCGCGTGGGCGCAGGAGTGATTGACCCCCAGGCCCTTCTGGAAGGCGATGGCGCCCATCATCGCGGCGTCGAGCATGTCGCGTCGGGCGCCGGTGTCGCCGGCGGTGGCCTTCTGCAGGCTGCGGGCGACAAGGCGGATGCCCTCGAGGGCGATGCCGTCGGCCATCGGGTGATGGCCCTTGGCCAGGAACGCTTCGGTCAGGTGCGTCAGCGCGTCGATGCCGGTCGCGGCCGTCAAGTGAGGCGGCAAGCCATGGGTCAACTCGGGATCGGCCAGCACCACCGAGGGCAGCAAGCGGGGGCTGAAGATGATCTTCTTGGCGTGGGTGGCGTCGTCGCTGATCACGCTGCTGCGGCCCACCTCGCTGCCCGTGCCGGCCGTGGTCGGGAGCGCGACGATGTAGGGCATGGGTTGGTCGACGGGCAGGCCGTCGGGTTTGCCGTCTTCGTAGTCGAAGAGGCCGCCCGGGTGGTGCTGCATCAACGCGACGACCTTGGCCACGTCGAGGGGCGCGCCGCCACCAATGGCCACGACGGCGTCGGCCTGATGATCGCGCGCGGCCTGGGCGCCGGCGGTCACATGCGACTCGACCGGGTTGCCCTGGAAGTCGCTGAAGACCGCCAATTTGAAGGCACCCAGCGATGCGCACAGCGGGGCGAACCAGGGCAGGGCCGCGACGCCCGCGTCGGTGACGATCAGCGGCCGGGTGCATCCGGCGGCCTTGAGCACGTCGCCGAGCTCGTGGCGTACGCCGTCGCCAATACGAATCGTGGTGGGGAAGTTGTACTGCGCCACAGCCATGCGCGACTCCTTGGGTGGATGACCGCGGCAGAGTAGCCGAGCGGAGCGGGGTTTGGGGACCGATTTCAGCCGCGCGCGGTGCGTGAACGGCGCAGCCCGAACGCCAGCGCGACGCCCACCAACGCGAGCCCGGAGCCCACCGGGCGACCCGGCACGTTCGAGCAGAGGGTGGACTCATCGGCCGGGGGGAGGATCGGCGGCGAACGAATGGCTTCGATATAGGCGGGGTTCGACGCCACCGATTCGATCTGCTCGGCGAATTCGGGGGCCGTGCAGCGCGACTGCACGCAGACCTGGTCGTCACGACACGGCGGGTCCTCGGGCGCGCCGCACAGCCATGGGGATCCGCACACCAGCCCCAGGCTGTCGGCGCAGAGGTCGTCGTCGTCGGCGCAGGTCGGCGGGCGGGTGTCGCCGACGCAGAGCCGGCCGCCCGAGCAGCTCTCGTCGACGCTGCATTTTTGCCGTGGGAGGATGCAGAGCCCGGGCACGACCTCGTCGCCGTCGCTGACGTCGCAGATGAGACGGGGCCCGCAATCCGCGCTGGTCTCGCAGATTTCGTGCCCGCGGTAGCAGAGTTGGTCTAAGGGCCGGCAGATGTCGCTGCCAGAGCAGGGGCACTCCTGCGGTGGCGGGGTCTCGCCGTGCGCGGTCGCGGTGGTGAGCAGCAGCGCGGCGAAGCAGATGACGCGAAGCATGAAAGTCTCCTGGTGTGCAGTTCGAGGAGGACTGGAGCACGAGCCATGCCGAAACGAGCGGCGCGCAGTGCGGTCCGATCGTGAACGCGCGTCTGCAGTGGGTGTAAACGCCGCCTAGATGATCTCGAAATAGCGCCGCAGCTCCCAGTCGGTAACGGCCGCGGCATATTGGCGGGCCTCCCACTCGCGAGAGCGGGCGAAGTGCTCGACAAACTCGGCGCCGAACAGGTCTTTGCACACGTCGCTGCCCGCGAACTCTGCGGCCGCCGCGCGCAGATCGCCCGGCAGCTTCACCGCGTCCTTGACGGCGTATCCGTTGCCGACCACCGGCGGCTGATCGAGGGTCAGGCCCTGCTCGATGCCCCAAAGCCCCGCCCCCAGGCTGGCCGCGATGGCCAGGTAGGGGTTGATGTCGGCGCCGCCCACGCGGGTCTCGACGCGGGTCGAGCTGGAGCTGTTGCCGATGACGCGCAGGGCCACGGTGCGGTTGTCGATGCCCCAGGTCACCATGGTGGGCGCCCACATGCCGTCGACCAGGCGTTTGAAGCTGTTCACCGTCGGCGCGAGCAGCGCCAGAATCTGCGGCAGCAGCGCGAGCTGGCCGGCCAGGAAGCTCTTGAAGATCGGGCTCATGTGATGGGCATCGTCGGCGTCGTGAAAGACGGGCTCTCCATCGCGCCACAGGCTCTGATGCATATGCCCGCTGCTGCCGGGCAGCGCCGCGTTCCACTTGGCCATGAAGGTCGGCATGATCCCGTGGCGGTGGGCGACCTCTTTGAGGCCGCTCTTGAAGAGCACCGCGTTGTCGGCCGCGCTCAACGTGTCGCTGTTGATCAACGCCACCTCGAACACGCCCGGACCGGTCTCGGTGTGCAGGCCCTCGATGGGCACGTCGAAGCGGCCGAGTTGATCCAGGATCGCATGGAAGTAGGCGTGGTTCTGGCTCGACCGCAGCACTGAGTAGCCAAACATGCCGGGCGTGATCGGGGTGGGGTTTACGCCGCCCTTGTCGGCGAGCGACTGCGGCGTCTCTTTGAAGTTGAACCACTCAAACTCGAGCCCGAACTTCGCGTCGAAGCCCAAGCCCGCGGCGCGATCGATGACGCGGCGCAGCACCTGACGCGGACAGACGGGCAGGGGATCGCCGTCCGCCGTGACGAACTCGCCCAGCAAGAAGGGCATGTCGTCTTCCCAGGGGATCAGCCGGAACGTGCTGGGGTCGAGGCGCGCGTGGGCGTCGGGGTAGCCGGTGTGCCAGCCCGTAAAGCCTGCTTTTTCATGGGGCAAGTTCTCGTAGCAGGCGTCGGCGCAGTCCCAGCCGAAGACCACGTCGCAGAAGCCAAAGCCGCCCTTGAGCACGCTCTTGAGCTTGTCGACGTGCAGGTACTTGCCGCGCAGCACGCCGTCGGTGTCGGTGACGGCGACCTTGACGTGCTGGATGGCGCGGGCGTCGAGCCAGGCGATGATGTCGGCGGCGGTCTTGGGCAGGCCGGCGGTGGCTGCGGCGGTCGTGGGCGGGGACATATGCGACTCCAAGTGCGCGCGTACGCCTTGGGTTCTACCGCAAGAGGATGGCCGCGGGCAGGGCTTGCAACACGAACGCGATGACCGCGCTGCGGATCGCCTGCCAGCGGGTGACGCGATGCACCACCCGCAGCGCGATGGTCGAGAGCACCAGCGTCCAAATGAGCGTCAGCGGCGCGGTGACCCGGATCGCCTGGGCCAGACCGATCTGTCCGTTGGCGGCATAGACCACCATGTCGGGGATGACGAAGAGCATCGTGACCGGCACCGCGTAGGCGAAGCCGAGCACGCTCAGCGTCGTGGTGAAGGGCGAGCGGCCGCAGAGCAGCTGGGCGAGCTGGGCGAAGATGAGCCAGAGCGCCAGAAACAGCGGGAGCACGTACAGCGCGGCCGTGGTGTAGTAGTCGGCCGCGGCGACGGGCAGCCAGCGGGTGAAGGTGGGGGTGCGCCCGTCACTGCCGAGCCAGAAGAAGAGGATCGCCCACAGGCCGCCGAGCACGCACATCGCCAAGGCGCCCCGCCGCGGTGCGGGCCGGGCGCTCAGGGCCGCGAACGTCTCCTGCGGCGAGAAGATGGTGCCGAGCCAGTCGTCGACGAAGCGGCGCGCGTTGCTCATGGGGTGGGTCTGTTCATTGGCTGGTGCTACTCGCGGTCGTTCGGGCGCACCATACCCGTGGTGAGCGTGGCGTGCACGCCACCAACCTCGGGGGTCGAGGATGAGCGAATCTGCCACCCGCGCGCTGCCAGCCGCATCAAGCGTGTATGGCCAACAAGCCCGCTTCGGATGACCTCGAGAAAGTCTGCGTCACCTGCGGGCGGCGCTTCGCATGGCGGCGCAAATGGGCGGCCAACTGGCACGCCGTCCGCTATTGCAGCGCGGGGTGCCGACGACAACGGCGCAGCCCCGACGGCGAGGCGCTCGAAGCGGCGATCATCGCCTTGCTGAGTTCTCGCGCGGCGCGGCACACGATCTGTCCGTCCGAAGCCGCGCGGCAGGTGCGCGCCGACGACTGCAAGGCGCTGATGCAGCCCGCCCGCGATGCCGCCCGCCGCCTGGTCGCGCAGGATCGCGTGCGTATTTTGCAGCGGGGCAGGGCGGTCGATCCGAGCACGGCGCGCGGCCCGATTCGCATCGGGCGCGGGCCGGCGTTTGATGGGTAAAGGCGTTGCGTCCGCAGGACAGTCGACTCCATCCCACCAGCATGGGCTGCCCACCGGTCGCCTGCTGTCCCTCTAGATAGTCGGTCGCTCCGCGCAGGGCGCGGCCCCACCTTCAGTCCGTGAACGCGCGGATGGTGACCGAGATGCGGCGGCCGGTGTCGCGGGCGAAGTGGGGGATCTCATGGGTCCAGGCCCGGTTGGTGCGCGCCGGGATGGCATAGACGCTGCCCACGTCAGCGGGCAAATCGACCATGCCCCGCCCCCGCCAAGGCCGCATGCGCAGCGTGCGCCGGGCACCCAATGACAGCGTGAGGATGGGCGCGTCGGGCACCAACCCGTCCGCGGCGTCGCGATGCTTGCCGATGTAGTGGCGCTGCGCCGGGTCGTACCAGTTCACGAGCAGGCCGTTGAGGCGGGTGTCGATGGTCGACCGGGCCCACGCCAGAAACAGGGCGAAGGCGGGGGGCGTAGGCTGGGCGACGCTGGTGCCGCCCGAGAAGGCGTAGTTGCGGCCATAGGCCTGCTGCCAGCGGGGAATGGGAACCGGGCGGCCCATGATGCGCACCGTCGGGTGATGATCGGGGTGCATGCGCCACAGCACCTCGAAGGTGTCGGCCTGAGGCAGCACCTGCGGCGGGAGCATCGTCGACCACACGCTGAAGGCGTCGTCGAGCGGGTGGTGTTCGAAGCCATGCATGCGGGCATTTATAGCTGAATGCATGGTCAGTACTCAAGGGGCCGATGCGTGGGATTCAACACCCCGAAGTCCTGGGCCCGCTGCTTTATGTGCACCGCGAAGAGTAGACCGCGCATCGACCTTTCGACTTGAGCCACCGCATGGCAGAGTCCGCGCCTGATGTCAGGGCAGGGCCCACCCTGACCAGCCCCAACTCGTCCCAAGACCAACCCGGAGACCGCATGATCTACGCAGCGATTCAGCAGATGGCTCAGACCCTGGGCAACCTCAACAACTTCCTCGACGCCGGCGCGAAGCTCGCCGAAGAGAAGTCGTTCGAGGTCGTCACGCTGCTCAACGCGCGCCTCGCCCCCGACATGTTTCATCTGATCCGTCAGGTGCAGGGCTCGGTCGACTCCGCCAAGTTCACGGCGGCGCGTCTGGCGGGCAAAGAGGCACCGTCAGACCCCGACACCGAGTCGACCCTCAACGAGCTCAAGGCCCGCGTCGACAAGACGATCGCGTACCTGAAGACCTTCGAGGAGAGCGACTTCGAGGGCGCTGCAGAGCGGGCCATCAAGCTGCCGTTCCTGCCGGCGGCGACGCTGGGCATCAACTACCTGCTTCAGTTCGCGCAGCCCAACTTCTACTTCCACGTGACCGCGACCTACGCGATCTTGCGCCACAACGGCGCCGACGTGGGCAAGCGCATGTTCATCGGCAACATCGACCTGATCGAGGCCTGATCCCTCGCTCCGCGCGGGCGGCGATGTGCTAGACCACCGCATGCGCCTGCCCATCGACGCCCTGCGATCCGACTTCGACGCCGCCTACGGCAAACAACCCATCGTGCTCTCAGCGCCCACCGGCTCGGGCAAATCAACCCAGGTGCCGCGCTGGTGCGCCGTGCACGGCCGAGTGCTCGTCGTCGAGCCGCGCCGCGTCGCCTGTCGCAGCTTGGCCGAGCGCGTCGCGCATCTGGAAGGCACATCGCTCGGGACGGGCGTCGGCTATCGCGTCCGCGACGACAACCGCAGCACGCCGACCACCCGGATTCTCTTCGCGACGCCGGGCGTGGTGCTGCGCATGCTCGCCGAGGGCCTCGACTGCCCGACGCTGATCATCGACGAGTTTCACGAGCGCAGCCTCGACACCGACCTGCTGCTCGCGCTGGGGCAGACCCGCTACAAAGGCCAGCTCGTCATCATGTCGGCGACCCTCGCGGGGGATCGCATCGCGACCCATCTGGGCGGGGTGCACCTGGCGGGGGAGGGGCGCACGTTCCCCGTCGACATCAGCTATTTGCCCACGGGCGATCAGGTGCGGCCCGACGATCACAACCTGGGATCGCGCATCAAGCGGGCCTTGGCGAAGGCGCGCCCCGACGGCGATGTGCTCGTCTTTTTGCCGGGCCGGGGCGAAATTTCGCGGGTCTGCACCGCTCTGCGGGGGGCGCATAACGCGGTGCCTCTGCATGGCGGGCTGAGCCTCGACGAGCAGCGCGCGGCCTTCGCCCCCACCGATCAGCGCAAGATCGTCGTCGCGACCAACGTGGCCGAGACGTCGCTGACGATCCCCAAGGTGCGGGTGGTCATCGACGCGGGCCTGGTGCGGCGCACGCGGTATCGCGATGGCCGCGGCTATTTGACGCTGATGGGCATCGCGCAGGACAGCGCCGATCAGCGCGCCGGTCGCGCGGGTCGAACGGCGGCCGGGCAGTGCATTCGGCTGTGGAGCCAGCGCGCGCGCCTCGACGAGCGCACCCCGCCCGAGATGTATCGCGAGTCGCTGGTGCCGTTGCTGCTCGCCGCCGCGGCCAATGAAGCCGATATGGACACGCTGCCGTTCCTCGACCCGCCCAAGCCGTATGCGTTGGACGCGGCCCGCGCCGAGCTGCGGGCGCTGGGTGCGCTGGCCGACGGTGGATCCCAGGGCGGGGCGGGCGCTTGGGCGCTGACTGAGCGCGGGCGGGCGCTGTTTCATCTGCCGCTCGACGCCGCGTTGGGTCGCTTGCTCGTCGAGGCCGAGGGCACGCCGGTCATGGACGACATGATCGATCTGGTGGCGGTGTTGGCGGTCGATCGGCCGCTCTTCGCGCACGGGCCGCCGCCCGAGGAGCCCAGCCTGAACCTGCGCGAGCGGGGCTGCGACGTGACGGCCGCCATCGAGGCCGTGCGGCGCGGCGACATCGACGCGCATCGGCTGCGGGCGTTCACGGTGCAAGAGGCCCGGCGCGTGGTGCGGCGCTTGCGGCGGGCGTTCGGGTTGAAGGGCCGCAGCCAGGGCGCGGTAGATCGCCGGGCCTTGGCGCTGTGCGCGCTGGCGGCCGATCGTCGGTTGGCGCATGTGGCGCGGCGGCGAAACAAGCGCGTCGCCTGGAGCAACGGCGGCACCGAGCTCAACCTGGGCCGCGACTCGGCGCTTGGGTCGCTCCTCGATACGCCCGAAGGCAAAGGCGTCGAGGCCGCGCTGATCTTCTCGAGCCGCGCGGTGGGCAAAGACGAGCGCCAGACCGAGCTGCTCGCCACCTGCGTCATGCCGGTGCCCATGCCCTGGCTCGTCGCCGCCAACATCGGACGACCGCAGGTGCGCGCGGCGCGTCGCAAGCGTGGCCGGCAGGGCGCGACCATCGTGGCCACCGTCGATCAGGTGCACGCCGGCAAGGTGATCGCGTCGCATGAGGCCGAGCCCAAAGGCGAGGCGGCGCGGGCGGCGCTGGTCAAGCTGCTCAGCGAAGGGCGCCTGTTCAAAGAGCAGATCGTCGAGACGCGGGATCGGCTCGAAGCGCAGGCGCTGCATGCGCGCCTCAATGAGACCCTCAGCGGTCAGCCGCCGCCGCCCGACTTCGACAGCTGGCTCACCGCGCGGGTCGATGCGTTGGGCTTCGAGGCGGGGCGCGATCTGGCCCTGCTGAGCCCCGAGGACTTCGCGGTCGACGGATTGAGCGACTACGACCGCGCCGAGCTAGACCGGCTGTATCCGCGCAGCCTCGACTACGGCGGCTCGAGCTTCACGGTCACCTACGACCTGCGGCGCCGGGCCGTGACGCTCACGCGCAGTCAAGGGACGCTCAAGACCCCGCCACCGTTGACGTATCTGCCATCGTTCCGCGGCTTCAAGATCGTATGCCAGATTCGTAACATCACGAAGATATTGCGAGAACGGCGATAGGCAGATTGCGCCCATCGTCGCCATCAGATCGTTTCAGTGCTGTGGTGGTGTTTGAAGGCCGTGGTGCTCTAAGTTCGGCTCGGTTTACTCGACTCTTTTGATATCGACGCGACAAGCAGACGACACACCTGGGGAGAACTGGATGATCAAGCGCATTGGGAGCGTGGGCCTCATGGCCCTGCTGGCCTTCACTGGCTGCGATGACGGGGACGCAAACACCACCGTCGACGGCAGCGTGATCCGCGACATGGGCGGCGAAGGCGGCGCAGGCGGCATGCCCGTGGGCGGCGAAGGCGGCGCCGGCGGCATGCCCATGGGCGGCGAAGGCGGCGCCGGCGGCATGCCCATGGGCGGCGAAGGCGGCGAAGGCGGCATGCCGATGGGCGGCGAAGGCGGCGAAGGCGGCATGCCGATGGGCGGCGAGGGCGGCGAGGGCGGCGCAGGCGGCGCAGGCGGCGCAGGCGGCGGCGTCGTCGAAGACATTGACTGCGGCCCCATCGAGGCGCCCGCCAATGGCACCTGCGAAGTCACCCCCGGCTCCGACAAGCTGGTCATTCAGGGCACCCTGCTGGGGCCGCAAGGCCTGATCACGGGCGGCAACATGCGCGTCTCGGCGGGCGGCATCATCGAGTGCGTCGGCTGCGACTGCATCGACGACGCGGCCACGATCATCAACTGCGGCGAGGCGATCGTCTCGCCGGGCCTCATCAACTCTCACGATCACATCACCTTCACCCAGAACAGCCCGGGTCAGTGGGGCGATGAGCGTTATGAGCATCGCCATGACTGGCGGCGCGGGCGCAACGGTCACACGCGCATCCCCGCGGCGGGCCAGGCGAACGGCTCCCAGGTGTCTTGGGGCGAGCTGCGCCAGCTCATCAGCGGCACCACGTCGCTGGTTGGCTCCGGCGGCGCGAACGGCCTGCTGCGCAACCTCGATCGCGTGCAGGAAGGTCTGATGCAGGGCGATGTGGCCCTCGACACCTTCCCCTTAGGCGACACCGGCGGCGAGACGCGTAACGGCAGCTGCGACTATCCCGATCTGCCGAACGCGAACGTACTTCGCGACGACGCTTGGGCGCCGCACGTCTCCGAGGGCATCGACCTCGAGGCGCGCAACGAGTTCTTGTGCCTGAGCTCCGACGAAGGCATCGACGTGACCGGCAGCAACGGCGCGTTCATTCACGGCGTGGCCCTGACCGCCATCGACGGCGCGATCCTCGCCGATCGTCAGACCGCGATCATCTGGTCGCCCCGCAGCAACATCTCGCTGTACGGCCACACCGCGCCGGTCACCATGCTCGACACGCAGGGCATCTTGCTGGGTCTGGGCACCGACTGGACGCCGTCTGGCAGCATCAACATGCAGCGCGAGCTCGCGTGCGCCGACCAGCTCAATAGCGATCACTACAACAACTACTTCACCGACCGTCAGCTGTGGCAGATGGCCACTATCAACAACGCTCAGGCGCTCGCGGTCGCCGACGGCACTGGCAGCCTGCAGGTTGGTCTGACCGCCGACATCGCGGTCTTCGCGCCCGCAGGCGACAACCCCTATCGCGCGGTCATCGAGGCCACCCCGGCCACCACCGCGCTGGTGCTGCGCGGTGGTGATCCGCTGTATGGCGACGCGGGCCTGGTTGAGGCGATCCCCAACGGCGACGGCTGCGAGCAGACCGAGCTGTGCGCCGTTCAGAAGACCCTGTGTTTGCAGGGCGAGATTGGCCAGAACTTCGCCGTGCTGAGCGCCGCAAACGCGGGCAGCTACGACCTGACCTTCTGCGGCGTGCCGCCCGACGAGCCGAGCTGCACGCCGTTTCGTCCGGCCGAGTTCGACGGCGAGATCACCGCCGACGACAACGACGGCGATGGCGTGCTCAACGACGCCGACAACTGCCCCAACATCTTCAACCCGGCCCGCCCGCTCGACGGCGTAGCGCAGGCCGACCACGACAATGATGGCCTGGGCGACGTCTGCGACATCTGTCCGATCGACGCCGACAGCGACGAGTGTTCGGTGCCCGATCCCAACGATCGCGACGCCGACGGTGTGCCCGAAGACATCGACAACTGCCCCGGCTTGGCCAACCCCGACCAGGCCGACGGCGACGAAGACGGCAAGGGCGATCTCTGCGATCCCTGCCCCGTGGCCGATCCGCCCGGCTCGGCCTGCCCCGGTACGATTCAGCAGGTCAAGGGCAACGACGCGTTGCTCGACAGCCAGGTGCAGGTTGAGGGTGTTGTCACCGTCATCCACGCCGAAGAAGGCAACTTCTTCGTGCAGATGGCTGACGACGCGACCGTCGACGGCCCCGGCTTCAGCGGCATCTTTGTCTTCGTCGGCAACGCGACCGTCGCGCCGTTCCCCGATCTCAACCGCGGTCAGGTCATTCGCATCACCGCGCAGATCAGCGACTTCTTCGGTCAGCGCCAGCTCAGCCGCGTCTCGGCCCTCGAGGTGCTCGGTGACGGCGTGCTGCCGACCATCACGCGCGTTGCGTCGGCCGACGTTGGCACCGGCGGCGCCCTGGCCGCGGCCCATGAGGGCACCCTGGTCGAGATCGCCGACGCGGTCGTGACCGCGCAGAACCCCGAAGCGGGCCCCGGCGATGGCGATCCGACCAACGCGATCGTGGTCGACGATGTGTTGCGCATCAACGACCTGTACTACGCCTTCGATCCGCTCCCGGCGATCGGCGTCCGCATCCCGCGCGTGGCCGGCGTGCTGCGCTTCGCCAATGGTGACAGCAAGTTGGAGCCGCGTGATCAGGGCGACGTCGATCAGGGCGCGCCCGCATTGCTCAGCCTTGATCCGCAGGCGACCATCATCCGCGTGGGCGAGACCCGCGTGCCGACGAGCACCCAGAGCGGCCTGACCGTGCGCCTGACCGCGCCGGCCCCCGACGGCGGCCTGATGATCGCGCTGGCCTTTGATCCCGCGGGCATCGCCGACGCGCCGGACGCCATCATGGTGCCGGCGGGCGAGATCTCGGCGCCGATCGTTCTGCGTGGCGACGCCGTGGGCGCGACCACCGTGACCGCGAGCGTCGCCGGCAGTGACGACGTGACCGCCAACGTGACCGTCATCGCGTCCGACGCTCAGCCGGGCATGATCACGTTGACCCCCGCGGCCATCGAGGTGCTGCCCGGCGCCGAGTTCGAGCTGACCCTGACCGCTGATGTGCCCGCGCCGTTCATGTTCAACGACGCCGACGACTTCGACTTTGAGCCGATGTTCGTCGACGGCGCGTTCTCGGCCACGGTTACGCTGATCGCGCCGATGCAAGAGGGCGACTACCGCGCGACCATCGAGGCCGGCGATCTGTCGACCACCGCGCTGATCACCGTCTCGGTGCAGCCGGCCGGTGCCGACCTGGTCATCAACGAGATCGACTACGACCAAGAAGGCGGCGACTCGGCCGAGTACGCCGAGATCTACAACCCGACCGGCGTGGCGATCCCGCTGGCGGGCGTGGTCTTCGAGGGCATCAACGGCTCGAACGGCGACGTCTACGGCAGCTACAACCTCAGCGACGCTGGCGCCGAGCTGGCCCCCGGCGCGTTCCTGATCCTCGGCAACGCGGCGGTCCTCGTGGCGCTGCCCGAAGGCGTGCTCCGCATCGAGCTGCCCAACAACGGCCTGCAGAACGGCGCGCCCGACGGCGTGCGCATCATGCGCGGCGGCGAGTTCGTCGACGGCCTGTCGTATGAGGGCGCCATGGACGGCGTGACCGAAGGCACCGCGCTGCCCGACGACGTCTTCGATCCCGGCGAGGGCTCCTTGTCGCGGTGCCCCGACGGCGCCGACAGCGGCGACAACGCGGCAGACTTCTCGCTGCGTGATTCCACGCCTGGCGTCGAGAACGCCTGCAACTGATCCGCCATCAATGATGCAAATCCTCTGATCGTGCATGATGTGCGACAGGGGGTTTTGCATGCGATGGACGTGGACAATTTGTGCGCTGGTTCTCGGCTGCGCCGAGGCGACGCTGCCCGATGAGGCCGCCGACGCGCTGACCAGCATGGTCGAGCCGCCCCCCCTCTACGACGCGCGCGTGCGGCTCGACTTTCGCGCCCCGGACGCGACGCCGGCGAACATCCCCGACGCCGAGCCCCCTGATGCCCCTGCTGATGCCCGCGCGATCGACGCCCAGGGTGATGACGCTGGCGGTGTCGACGCCCAGGGTCTTGACGCTCGACTGGACGACGCCGGGCTGCCGATGGACGCGCGCCCGATCCCCGATATGGCCATCGTCGACGCCGCGCCCATGCCCGATCCTGATGCGGGCTGCGCGGGGCAGGTCGAGCAGTGCAACGGCGCTGACGACGACTGCGACGGCACGATCGACGAAGGCGCCGACTGCGGCCTCTGGATCGCGCGGCACTGCAGGCTGGGACTGGGCTGGGCCGATGGCACGCGTCAGCCCCGGGGGCCGCAGCCGAATTGGGCCGGGTGTCCCGCTGCCGATCGCAGCGTGAACGCCGAGCTGCGCTGCGTGATGACGCGCCGCGATGAGGCCTTCATGCACCTCGACTTGGACGGCGACGTCGACGAGAACGACCAGTTCGGCCTGCAGTTCGACTGCGCCGACCCCGACCTGCCCGAGCTGGCCGCGTACGTGCCGACCCATTGCGCGGCGTTCCTCGGCTGGGCCGATAACGAGCGCGGCGTCGACAACGCCGACTCATGGGGCGGGTGCCCGGGCGCGGTCGAGGGCGGGGGGCTGCTGCGCTGCACGTCATCGGGCTTCGATCGACGGTTTCGCGCCATGCAGACGTCCGGCGATGTAGACGGCAATGACGACTTTGGCATCGCGTTTGTCTGCCGCGACCCCGCATCGCCGGCGCGGGCGACGGCCCTGCAGTCGAGCGTCGAAGTGCAGCTGGCCTGGGCGAGCGGCAACCGCGGCCCGGCCGATGGGGCAGCCAACTGGACGGCCCGCTGCCCGGCCAGCGAGGAGGTTGGGGGGCACCCGATTCGCTGCGCCACCTCGAGCGGCGATGGGCGGTTTCACCAGCTCGATCTCGAACGCGACATCAACAGCGACGACGATCTGGGCATCGCCCTCAAGGCGCTCTGACGTCGTCGGCCAGGTCACCGACACTCGGGGCACCCTTAAGAAGAAGGGCACCGGGCTGCTCGGGCAGCTGCCGCTCGTCGGCATCGGCCAGCCCATCTTGTTCTTAGCGGTCGCGTTGAGTCGCGTGGTTCGGCGCTCGCGCCTCATCGGGCGCATGTTCTCCAGCCACGCGCTGCAGATCAATGCCACTCGGATCGCCGAGCAGGTGGCCGAGTTGGCCGCTTCGCCTTAGTGCTCGAGGATCCCGCGATCGAAGCGTGCGTAGACGGCGAGCGCCAGCCTGCGCCCTGCATGCCGGGTTCGCGCTGCGTGCATGGACGCTGCAAGTAGGCGCGCGACGCCTGACCTCTGGGTCAGTGGGGGCGGCGTGAGCGCTCCGGCCCGGTCGAGGTTCGGGGCTCTCTTTGAAGAGAAGGGTGGGGCCGATTCCGGGCGGGCGGCTCCATGGGCCAAGGTCATTGGCAGGCGTCGATCCCGGGGCAGCCCTCCTGCGGCAACGCATCCGTCAGGCAGGTGCTCAGATCGGTGTAGATCTGGGGACAAGCGTCCTGCATGCAGGCGTCGGGATCACCGCCGAAGATCAGGCAGTTGCTGATGCAGTCCTGGCTCGCCGTCAGCGGGTCGATGCAGGTCGGAATCCCGCACATGGCCAGCGCGCTGATCATGCATTGTCCGCAGGCGCGGTCGTTGCCAATACAGCGCGCGATACAGGGCAGGCTGTCGGCGTCGTCGCAGGTGGCTCGGCATTCTTGCACGCCAGTACAGGTCGTCTGATTGGCCAACTCGGGCGTCCAGGGTTGCGACCGCATCAGGCTGGCGTAGCACATCTCATCCAAGGTGCTCTCGCCCCAGGTGATGTCCCGCGGCTCGAGCTGCTCGCCGTTGACCACCGGTTGATTGCCCGCGGAGTTGTCAAAGTGGCAAGTCAGCCGCACCCGATCACCGGTTCGAATCTGCAGCGGCTCGACCAGCAGAAACATCTCCTGCCACGCGAAGTCCCAGCGCGGAATATCGAGCACACACGCCTCACCCGCGTCGCCGGCGCGGATGATCTTCACCGACATCGCGGTGCCCAGCAAATGCATATGCCCGGCGAGCCCGACGAACTCAAACGGCTCAGCCTGATACCAGGTGAAGTCGCGGGTGATGACCGACTCGGCGTCCCCGGCGTCGATGGCCAAGTCGAGCACCGCCAGGGGCTGGCCCGCGAGGATATGCGCGGGCGCCTCGGTGGTGGCCATGATGTGCACCGCGGTCTGATCGGGCAGGGTGGGCGCCACGGCCAAGTTGTAATGCACCTGCATCACAAGCTTGCTGCCCGCTTGAATGATGCTGGCCCGACCGTCGGGCCAGACGTTCGCCCCCGATCCCGGCACCCAGCCGCCCTGGGTGGAGGGCAGGCCGATCTCGACGCCACCAAAGCACGGATAGCCCTCCCCCTCACTGGCGTCGTCCAAGGCCAGCAGGTCCGGCACGTCCGCCGGCGGGATGGCGTAGAGCAAGACATGGTGCACCAAGGCGCCCTGATCGGGCACCACCTGCAAGCCATGCACATAGGTGTCTTCTGCGAACTCAGCATCCAAGACGAGGCAGCGATAATCGTCTGGCGTCGCGGCATCAGGCAGGTAGGGCGCGGCCGCCGTCGTGATCAGGTTTGCTTCGAAGGTGGACGCTGCGGGCGGCGGCTGCTCCATGTCCGAGGGCTCTCCTTCGGGTGCGCCCTGGGTGGCCCAATTTGCCAGAATCTCGGCGGTACCGGCGGGCAAGACGCGTTGATTGACCATCTCTCGGCAGTCCGGGTCGGGGTTCCAGGGCGGCATACGCCCGGCAGCAACGGAGTCGGCGATGGCCGCCGCGAGGGGCGCGGCTGCCGCGTAGGTGTCGAGCGCGAAAGGTGCTGCGCCGCCCTCTTGATGACAGCCCACGCAATGCTGGGTGATGAGCGCGCCGGCCTCGCCATGCCAGGTCGGCCCCGCCGGCGGCGGCGGGGGCTGCGCGCTCTGGGCCCCATCATCGCAGCCTGATGCTGCCACCCAGAGCCCCAGAAACATCCATGTTTTCATCGCGAGCTCCCTGCTTTCGGTCTTTGCCAGGGCGAAGCAGTGCGACTCTCATGCCAGCACATCGGCGACGCAAATCAGGGTCTGCATGACCCTCTCAGACGTCATTTGATGTCCAACGACGTCCAAAGATGTCGGGCGGACATTGTCGGACATCGTTCTTCGCTCGGCCGACTTGTCGAATTGACGTCTAGGGTCGGCGCACGCATCGTAACGCCGCGCATGCCGGAGCCCACCTGACATGATCGATCCTGAAACGGGGTCAGATCCGGGCACCTGATCCCAGCGAAGAAACCCCTCGCCGGAAGATGCGGAACGCATTTCTCTCATTCAGCAAATTGGAAGGCCGTTTTGTGCATGAAAGGCGACCCTCCCATCGCCCAGGTAGAATTTTTGTCCAATTTCGAGCGGGTCGGTCGGTCGGTCGGGGTTTCTTCGCAGGGATCACACCTGACACTTTTTGAGAGCTGGACCTCCTCGAAAGGGTCAGAAGTGATTCCGGCGAAGAAACCCCTCGCTGAGAAACAGCTACCAAACTTCTCTCATTCATCAAAATTGGAAGACTGTTTTCGGCGCCGA
>JBNMOZ010000043.1:0-17557 GCA_051276005.1 Bradymonadia bacterium
CGCATACCGGGCCGCCTCCGCATACCGGGCCGCCTCCGCATACCGGGCCGCCTCCGCATACCGGGCCGCCTCCGCATACCGGGCCGCCTCCGCATACCGGGGCGCCTGAGCCGGCCCCTGCAGTGCCGACTCCCGAGGCCCCTGCCGCGTCAGATGTCGATGCCATGCTCAAAGCCTTCCTCAACTTCGACCTGGGAGACTGAAGTGGCACTCGACACCATGCAGCAGGACCCCATCCAGGTCGCCGGTCGCGGCCTGCTGCTCTACACGTACTCGCTGTTCAAGACGGGCGAGATTCACGACCGCAACAACGACGCCTGGGATCGCCCCATCGGCAAGCTGCTCGAAGCCCTGGGCGAGCTGGTCAAGCGGGAGCGTCAAGGCATCACGCTCGTGGTGTACGAGGGCGTCGTGATGGTCAACAGCCATCCGATGTGGCTCGACAAGGGCACCGGGCAGCAGGCCGAAGAGATGGAGCGCTGGCTGGCCTATAAGGAAGCCGGCGGGGTGGTCTTCCCGCAAAACCCGACGCCCGATGATCTGCGCACGTTCTTCTTCACCTGTGCCCGCCATCGCGCGCCGCCCAACACCGAAGATCCGCTGGGCAACGTCTGCGCCGCCGTCGAGGCTGAGGGCGTCAAGGACATCCGCCTGACCCAACGCCCGATCCAGCTTGAAGGCGTGGGCCGCGGCGTTCGAGGGGTCGCGAGCCTGTGGCACTACGCCAAATGCACCGCCGCGATGAACGACCTGCTCAGCAAGGCGCCGTTGGACAATCGCGCAGTGCGCCGCATCGGCCAGGAGCTGGTCGACGCCTGCGCCGCGGAGCAGGATCTGCTCTGCGGCCTGATGCTGCTGGGCCGCATCGACAGCCCCGAGCGTCGCTGCATCGATCTGGGCATCCTGATGGCGTCCGTCGGCCGCGGCCTGGGGCTCAGCGCCGTACAGTGTGTCGATCTGACCGAAGCCGGTTTGTGCAGTCAGGCGGGTCGCATCTACGGCAACCCCAACCCGCATCTGTTCACCGATCCCGAAGCCTTTGGGCTCAACCCGCTGCGCGCCCTGCTCGACGCACAGCACGTCACGCCGGGCGTCGCGCAACGCGTCGCGGCCGCTGTGAGCCAGAGTTTGGGCGCCGATGGTCGCGGTCCACCGTATCTGGCAGGCGCCCCAGCCCCCGGATTGACCACGCAGCTGTTGCTGATCGCGCGGCAGTACCTCGGCAGCGTGCTCGGGCATGACGACGCACCCCGGCGCAGCCCGCTGCAGACAGTGATGGCTCTGCTGGAGCGACCGCCCGTCGGCGTCGAGCCCGATCTGGTGCAGTGCTTCGTCGCCACCGTCGGCATTCTGCCGGTGGGCACGCTGGTCGAGTTGGGCAACAGCGACATCGCGGTGGTCTCGGACGTCGAGCATCTGCGCGGTCGCTCGGTGTATCGCAAACGCCCCGCCCCGTTGGCCGGCCCCCGCACGGTCTGGATTGAGCGGCTGCGCACGAGCAAGGGCAATGTCGTACCTGAGCGCAAGGCCCGCGTGGCCCTCGGCAGCGCCGACGACAAGGGCAATCAATGGATCGCGGCGCGCACCCTGGATGGCACCGAGCATCGTGATCTGATCGTCCGAGCGCTGATCCGCCGCCCAGCGACGGTGATCGCGCAGATGGGCCTGCGATGAGTCGATTGTCTTTGTCGTCCAAGGTCCTGGTCGCCGTCCCCCAACTCCTCGATCCGACCTTTCATCGCGCCGTCGTGCTGCTGATCGAGCATGACGCCGACGGCGCGCTGGGTCTGGTCATCAACCACCCGACCGAGCATCCCTGCGCCGACCTGATGGCGACCTTCGAGCTGCCCTGGCAAGGCGCCCCCAAGGGCACGGTGCGCCGCGGTGGGCCTGTCGAGCCGCACTCCCTGTGGATGCTGCACCCCGAGGCCCTCGATATCGACGCCGCCGTCACCGCCCTGGCCGGCGTCGCGGTCAGTCGCAGCCGCGAGGCGCTGGTGCAGCTGTCCGCCCAGCCGGGCACCGAGATGGTCTTGGTCATCGGGTACGCAGGCTGGGGCCCCGGACAGCTCGAGGCCGAGCTCGCCCAGGGATCATGGATCGTCGCGGCTGCATCGCCATCGATGGTCTTCGAGTGGCCCGCAGAGGGTGTGTGGCGACGCGCGCTGGACAGCGTCGGCGTCGACCCGGCCATGCTCGTCAGCGGCAGCGGCAGCATGCACTGAAGCCGCGGGCGACGGCTCAGGCTCGCGCCCCTGGCGCTCTCATAATCACCACAATCACCGTCTCGGTGCAGTCACAGCGGCATCCATGCAAGACTGCTTGCCGCATGGATGGAGTGTGTGATGAGACGATTCTTGATGCCGATGGTCCTGGCGTTGGTCTGGGGATGTGACGACGGGGGCGATGGGTCGGGCGACGCCGGCGAAGGCATGGGGGGCGCTGGCGGCGGCGTATCAGCGGGCCCACCCACACCCATTGAAGGCAGCGCAGATACGCTCGCGTTTGCCGCCACTATCGATCGCATGCGGGCCGTCGCCGAGGCCCCAGGTATCGCCAAGGGCAACATCGGCGATCCCGCGGTCTACGTTGGCAGCGAGGCGACCAGCCCCACCGACGACACGGCCCTGTCGAGCCTGTACTACGAGTCTGGCGCGCTCGAAGAGGCCGTCGGTCGCCTGCGCGATCGACGCCCGCAGGTCGACAAAGATGACAGCGTCGGCGAGCGCATCCAGAACCGAATCGCGAGCGCCCTGACCATCGGCTGGGCCACCGACACCCCCAGCGGTCGCGGCGGTCCGCGCTGGCATGCTCTGCACGCCGCGTTGTCGCTCGATCAGTACCTTCTGCTCGCCGTGTACACCGGGCTGGTCGAGCGATCGGCCTCGGGCTTCGACCGGGCGCTCGGGGTGCTCTGGGACGCCAACGGCGATCCGCATGGCCTCGGCGCGCTCATCGCAAAGGCCGACGCGTTCTGCGGCACCTCGACCCTCAACGACGTGGCCGCGCAGCTGTCGTCGGTGCGCGCGCCGCTCATCGCCGAGCTCGAGGCCAGCGGCCTGCCCGATGCGCTGGGTCGCCGCGTGATCGAAGAGGGCGCGTTGCCCGCCTACGAGACAGCCGTCGAGCAGGTCACGGTGATGACCGCCGAGGCGATGCAGCGCCTGTTCGCCGCCGAGTTGACCGAGACCGCCGCCGGATCGAACGGACAACTCGACGCCGCCCGTCAGGCCCGCGCGTTGATGCGCTACGCGGTGGTGGCGCCCTGGTTGGCCGCGAACGCGGTCGAAGGCGCCGCCGAGTTGAGCGCCGAGCTCGACGCCGCGAACGCCGCCGACGTCGACGTCGACGCGGTGCTCACCGTGCTGCGCGCCGCGGGTACGCCATGCGATCGCTGATGCTGGCCGCCATCGCGATGACCCTCGCGGGGTGTACTGCGGCGTCCACCGAGACCGGCAAATGCGTGCGCATCGAACCGCAGCAGCCGCCCGCACCCAAGGCCCAAATGGTGGCCAGCGGCATGCCGACGCAGGGCGGCTACCGAATGCTGATCGCCGTGGACGCGCAGACGCCGCCCGAGTCGTTCTATGGCCTGTACTATGGGGCGGTCGCCATGGGCTGGCGGGTCACCGTCGCTGGCCCGGCCGACGGCCCACTGCCCGCACAGACCACCGTATCGGCTGCCAAACCTGCCGAGCACGACGTCCTCGTGCTGCCGTCGACGGTGGCGGTTGAGGGCCTCGTGCCCTTCTTTGCGCACGCGGCCATTGTTGGCCGCGCGTCGCATTTGATCGACCCGGTCGGCACCGGCCTCTCGCCCAGCGATCCGCCGCGACCGACCACTCGCCTGGTGGTGCAGACCCCCGGCGAGATCCCGGCGCTGCTGCATCAGCTGCAGACCCTCGCCGAAGACCGACTGCGGGTTCGGCATCGCGCGACCGGCGGCCACCCGCCCTGATCCTCAGCCCTGGTCCTCAGCCCTGCTCCTCAGCCCTGCTCCTCAGTTCTGGTCCTCAGCTCTGATCCTTGCGTGCTGCAGCGCCACTCGGCCATCCTGCCCCCGATGCGCGCCCTTCTCATCACGACGGCCCTGCTCTGCGCCCTTCCGGCGCTCGCGCAGCGGTGGCACGTCGAAGACATGACCAACGCGGTGCGCTTCGACCCGCCGATCACATGCATCGATGCGTCCCCCAGCGATCCGCTGATCGTGTATGCCGGCAGCGCCCGCGGCCGCATCTACTTCACGCGGGACGGCGGCCGCAGCTGGGAAGAGACCGCGGCGCTCACGGCGTCCAACGGCACCTTCACCGGCGCGTGGCGCGGCCAGTTCAGTCTGCTCGGTCGCAGCGTGCAGCGCGGACCGGCCGGCGGGCTGGGCATCGCGGGCAACAGCGGCCTGCGCTCCTCCATCGGTCAGCAGCTCGCGCAGGTGCCCAGAGAGCGCTATGCCCCCGCGGCCGCCGATCCCAGCGAGTCGATCCGGCTCATGATCGACGGCGCCATCGCGGCCCCCTCCAACTTCTCGAACTACCGACTGCCCGCCGGCAATCGCGAGGCCGGCCTCATCAGTTGGTTCGCCTCGCGCGTCGGCTTCGTGGCCGAGGTGCGCTACAAGAGCCTGCTGTCGTCGCGGGTCGCCGAAGAGGTCGTCATCTCGTGGCTCTCGGTGCACCCCCGCGATCCGATGGACGTGCTCGCCGGCTCCTCCGAAGGGGTCATGCGCTCGCGGGACGGCGGCTTCTCGTGGCCCAGCACGCTCTCAGCCCCCACCCCGGCGCAGCGGTTCGTCAACGTCATCACCCGCAACCAGAACGATCCAGACCATGTCCTCGTTGGCACCCGGCAAGGCCTGCACATGTCCCGCGACGGGGGCGACACCTTCTCACGGCTTGAGCACCCCTTCGTCGCCACCGACGACATCCGCACCGTGGTCTTTGATCCCCGCGACGCTCAAAAAATCTACGTGGGCGCCACCTGGGCGCTGCTGTACTCGCGCGATGGCGGGCAGAACTTCGAGATCATGCGCCGCGAAGCTGACGCCGCCTTCTCCTTCGCCAACCGGTTGGCCCTCGACCCGCAGGATCCCGCCCGCATGCTGTTGGGCACCCGCAGCGGCCTCGCGCTGAGCACCGACGGCGGCGCCACCTTCAGGCGCACCGGCGGCCCCGACTTCATCGGCGAGTGGATCACCTCGATCACCGCGACGGGCCCGCGCCGCTTCCTCGTCACCACCTGGCGGGATCTTTGGGAGACGAGCGACGGCGGCCGCACGTTCCGCGTCGTGTTGTATGGGGGCACCCAATGGTCGATCACGCAGACGACCTCAGCGGGCAACGGCGCGGTCTGGATGACGACCGAGGCGGAGATGCTCCGGCTCTCACTCGACCCCCACGCCGCGCGCGTGCCCACCGACCTGCGCGCGCGATTCAGCGCGGCGATCGCCGCCGAGCCCGCGCTCAACCACATGATCCGCAAGGCGCAGACCCAAGCCGGCGTGTGGCGTGGCGACTTGGACGCGCATCGTAACCGCGCTCAATACAGCCACTTTCTGCCCCGCCTGACCGTCGACGTGCGCGGCGGCGACGTGCCCGCGCGCTTCAACGGTGGCTTCACCACGCGGCTGCCCATCACCAACCGGGTGACGGCCGGCGGCGCGAGCTATGGCGTGTTCGGGCGTTGGGATCTGCGCTCTCTGCTCTGGCGCAACGATCAGGGCGCGACGGCGCTGTATCGCCTGGCGCGGCAAAATCGCGACCTCGCCAAGACGCTGCGCACCCAGATCATCGCCCTGTATCAAGAGCGTCGGCGCCTGATCCTCGATCGGCTCATCACGCCGCGCCCCGAACGCCGCACCCAGGTGCTGCGCGACCTGCGTTTTGAAGAGCTGACCGCCCACCTCAACGCCCTCACCGGCGACGCCCTGCCGCCCTTCTCAGCCCTGTGAGTCATATTATGCGCTGCGCATCCATCCTCCTGCTTTCGCTCGGTTTATTGAGCGCCCTGGCCGCCCCCGCGCTCGCCCAGGACACCTATCGGAGCGTCGACGACCAGCTCGCCGACCTCAAGAAGGAGCCCAGCGTGCAGGCCGCGCAGAAGGCCGCCTTGCGCTTCTTCAAGATCGACCCCGACACCGTCAGCGGCATGCGCTCGGGATCACAGTGGAAGTGGGTGCTGCCCGAGATCGACGTGCGCTACCGGGTCAACGACGGCACCGTCGACGTCGAACGCATCGATCAGCAGGTGCAGAATGACGCCTTCTCGTTCGACGACGCGCGCAGCAACGTCAACGAGTGGGTGTTTCAAGGCTCGTGGGCGCTGCCCCGCCTGATCTTCAACCCCGAGACCCTCGACGTGTCGAGCCTGGCCGTGCTGCAGGAGAAGATCCTCAAAGAGGTCACGCGCCTGTACTACACCCGCCGGCGCCTGCAGGTGATCATGATCCTCAACCCCCCCAAGGACCTCGCCAGCCGCATCAGCAAAGAGCTGCGCGTCGAGCAGATGACCGCGACGATCGACGCGATGACGAGCAACCTGTTCGCCAAATGGGCCAAGCGCAACGCCCGCCGCCGGAGTCCAAACTGACGAGCGCGCGAGAGACGGTATGACCGAAAACCACTACGAAGAGATCACCCTCGATCCAGGCAGCCCCGAGCTGCCGACGGTCGACCTCCAGCGCGACTGCCCGGCCTGCAGCGCGCCGAACTCATCAGATCGCGGCGACTGTGAAGCCTGCGGCATCGTCTTCGCGAAGATGCGCGAGCCCCGCCCCGCGTCGATGCGCGGCATGGGCGACGCGCGCACCCGTCAATCGACAAACTGGGGCGCGTTCATGGGACGAATCATGCCCCTGCTCGTGCTGGCGGGCATCGGCTTCGCGGTCTGGTTCTTCGTGCTGCGTGCCGGGTATGTCACCGTGGGTCCAGCCATCGGCGAGGGCGAGATGACCGTCGTGCTTCTGCATGACTTCGGCACGCCAGCGGATGCGATGGTGCCGCGAGCCAAAGCCCTGTCGGCGCGACTGCCCCAGATCACATGGGTCATGCCTGCCGGTCCGCACGGCGCCCGCACGGGCTCTGCGTGGGTCGTGGGACCCCAAGAGGCCGAGCTGCGGGCGACGGCTGCGCAGAGCGCGCAGGCCATCCGCGGGTTGCTGGCGGAGTTGACCGAGGCGGGCGTTGATCCCGGCGCGGTGTATCTGGGCGGCTATGCCCAGGGCGCACAGGTCGCGCTGGATCTCGCGCTGGCTCCCGACGCGCCCGAGCTGGCCGGGCTGATCCTGATCAACGGCGGCATCCCCAACTGGCCCGATGCCCGCACGCTCAAGAACAACGCGCTCGTCGAAGGCACCCGCGTCTTCCTCGCCCACGGCCAAAACGACCCCATCGTGCCCATCGCCCAAGCCGCACGCATGCGCGCCCAGCTGTTGGAGGCCCGCATACCGCTCGAGTTCTACACGGTCGCCGGCGGTCACGGCATCGCGCCGGGCGCCCTCGACGCGCTCGCCGACGGGCTGGACGGCGCCCCGGCGCGATGACCCTGGGGCCATTACCCAGAGGCACAGACCACGCGGGTGCGGTATAACCCCCCCGATGCCGCGGATCTACGATGACATGACCCAGCTTGTTGGCCGCACCCCCCTGGTGCGGCTCAACCGGTTGACCGCCGACTGCGGCGCCGTAGTGCTCGCCAAGCTCGAGTTCTTCAATCCCCTGTCCAGCATCAAGGATCGCACCGGCCTGGCGATGATCGAGGCGGCTGAGGCCGACGGGCGCATCGGCCCCAACACGGTGCTGATCGAGGCGACCAGCGGCAACACCGGCATCGCGTTGGCCTTCGTGGCGGCCGTGAAGGGCTATCGCCTGGTGCTCACGATGCCCGAGACCATGTCCGTCGAGCGGCGCGCGTTGCTGCGCGGCCTGGGTGCTCAACTTGAGCTGACCTCGGCGAGTGGCGGCATGCACGGCGCGGTCGAGCGCGCCCGTGCGCTGGCCGCGAGTGAGCCCGACGCGCTGATCCTCAACCAGTTCGGCAACCCCGCCGGGCCCGCGATTCACGCAGCGACCACCGGCATCGAGATTTGGGAAGACACCGACGGCGAGGTCGACGTGCTCGTCGCTGGCGTGGGCACGGGCGGCACGATCAGCGGCGTGGGGCGGGCGCTCAAAGACAAACGCGCCACGGTGCGGGTGGTCGCGGTCGAGCCCGCCACATCGGCGGTCATCGCGGGCAAGAAGCCCGGCGCACATCAGATCCAAGGCATCGGCGCGGGCTTCGTACCGCAGAACCTCGACCGCGCGGTCATCGACGAGTGCATCGCCATCACCGATGAGGAGGCCTTCGACACCGCGCGCCGACTCGCTCGCCTCGAGGGCATCCCAGCCGGCATCTCGTCGGGCGCGACCTGCGCTGCGGCCCTCAAGCTCGCGCGGCGCCCCGAGCATGTGGGCCAGACCATCGTGGCGATCTTTGCCTCATCCGCGGAGCGCTACCTGTCAACGCGGCTGTACCGGGATCTGGTCAAGTGACGGCCCGACTCGTTGAGGCTCGCATCGTGCGGGCCCGGCCCGAGGGCCCTCGCGGTCGCCTGCTGACCGTCGACGTCCCCGCCGGGCACACCGCCGCATACCTGACCGCTGGCCAATATTGCGCGCTGTCGATTCAGGGCGAGACCGGCTGGTTCGCCGTCGCCAGCCCCCCGTCCATCGCGCCCTTCGAGTTCTACGTACAGCCGGGCGGCGGCAGCTCGGATTTACTGCTCAACGCGCCGATCGGCGCCCCCGTCGAGGTCGGCCTGCCGCAGGGCAAGGGCTATCGTATCGAACGCGCGCTGCGGACCGATGACCCGCTGTACCTGCTGGCCACGGGCAGCGGATATTCGGGCGTGCGGGCGTGCCTGGCGCGCATCGAAGCGGTCGGGCGTACGGCCCGCATCTACGTGGGCGCGCGCACGGTCTCCGACCTGCTCTTCGACACCGAATACGAGGGCCTGCGCGCCGTCGGCATCGAGGTCGTCGAGGTCTTGAGCCGGGCCAGCGCGACCTGGGCCGGCCGCCACGGCTATGTGCAGACCGCGTTCGCCGAAGACGTCGATCGCCTCGATGAGGCCTGGGTCATCGCCTGCGGCCAGCCCGAGATGCAGAGTCAGTCCCGCGCGCTGGCCGAATCGCTTGGCCTGCCCGCCGACCGTTTCCTCACCAATTACTGACCGAGCCTCGCTCTCGCTCAGACCTGCGCGCAGCCGGCGCGCGAGGCGCACACGGTTTTGATGGGCGACCGACGACACCACGATTCGGCGCAGCGACCCATCCATGCTAAACCTCGCGGTGTGCAAACAGCGTCAAATTCAGTCGATGAGACGGTCGAGGGCGTGCTGGAGCGCGTGCTGTTCAGCAGCGACGACGGCGCCTTCCAAGTGGCCTTCGTGCGGCCTGATGTGGGCGATCCCGTCAAGGCGGTGGGCGCCCTGTCTGGGCTCGCGCCCGGCGAGCGTGTTCGGCTTATCGGGCGGCGCATCCACAGCCAGAAGTTCGGCGCTCAGTTTCGCGTCACCGCGGCCTATCCCGTGCTGCCGCACTCCGAAGACGGGGTGCGCCGCTACTTGGCCAGCGGCCGCGTCTCGGGCATCGGCAAGCAGCTCGCCGCGCGGCTCGTGGCGGCCTTTGGCGCCCAGACCTTCGACGTGATCTTGACCACCCCCGAGCGCCTGGCCGAGGTGCCCGGCATCGGCCCCAAGCGCTGCGCCGAGCTGGCGACCGCCTTCGTCGAGCAGGTCGCGCGCCGCGAGGCGATGATCTTTCTGCAAGGCCTGGGGGCCTCGAGCCGCGCAGTGCAGGCCATCTGGCAAGCCCATGGCGCCAACGCGATCCAGCACGTGCGCCACAACCCGTACCGCCTGGCCGAAGAGATCTCGGGCATTGGGTTTCGCAGCGCGGACGGCTTCGCGCGCCATCTGGGCTTCGATCCGGACGATCCAGCCCGCATCGCCGCGGCGGTCGTGCATCTGCTCAACCGCGCCGCCGAGGATGGCCACGTCTACCTGCCGCGCGACACCCTCGCGACGCAGGCTGAGGGCCTGTTGGGCACGTCGGCGCAGGCGATCATCGACACGCTGATCGCCGAAGGGCGGCTTGTCGATGGCGGGCATGACCGGCTGGCGCTGCGGCATATGGACTTGGGCGAGGCCGAGATCGCGACCCGGATTGCCGAGCGATTGGCGGTCCAAGGGCCGCCCTTGCCGGTCGATCTGGACGCGCTTGCGGCGACCACGAACCTGCGCCTGGCGCCGGCGCAGAGCGAGGCCGTGCAGGTCGCCGCGGAGGCGTCGTTGATGCTGCTCACGGGCGGTCCGGGCACGGGCAAGACGACGATCGTGCAGGCGATCCTGCATGTCTTCGACGCGCTCACGGGCCCGGTGCTGCTGGCGGCGCCCACCGGACGCGCCGCCAAGCGCCTCTCTGAAGCGTGTGGGCGCGACGCGAGCACGCTGCATCGCCTGCTCGAATACTCTCCGCGGGAAGGCTTCAAGCGCGGGCGCGACCGCCCCCTCGAGGCCGCGGCGCTGATCATCGATGAGGCCTCGATGATCGATCAGGCGCTGATGATCGCCGTCTTGCGCGCGCTGCCGGCCGACGCGCGGTTGATCCTGGTGGGCGACGCGGACCAGCTGCCGTCCGTGGGCCCCGGCCAGGTGTTGGGCGATCTGCTCGCCGTCGAAGAGGTGCCGGCCGTGCGCCTGCGCGAGGTGTTTCGCCAAGCCCGAACCAGCCAGATCGTGGCCGCCGCGCATGCCGTGCAATCGGGCGAGATGCCGCCAGTGGCGCCCTCGGGCGCCGACACCGACTTCTTCATCGTCTGGGCCCAAGATGCCGACGAGGCGGCCACGCTCATCGACACGATGATCGCCGAACGCATCCCCCAGGCCTTCGGCATCGCGTCGGCCGACGTGCAGGTGCTCACGCCGATGCACCGCGGGACGTGCGGGGCGCAAAACCTCAACACCCGCCTGCAAGCCCGGCTCAACCCAAACGGCAACGTGCTTCGGCTCGCGGCGCGAGAGCTGCGCGTCGGCGATCGGGTCATGCAGGTGCGCAACGACTATGAGCGCGAGGTCTACAATGGCGATCTGGGCCGCGTGCAGGGGTTTAACACCGACGGCGTCAGCGTCGAGTTTGGCGGACGCGCCGTGGACTATCCACGCCTCGGTCTAGACGCGGTGCAGCTCGCATATGCGTGCTCGGTCCACAAGAGCCAGGGCAGCGAGTATCCTGCGGTGATTCTGCCGGTCCTCGACGAGCATTGGATGATGTTGCAACGCAATTTGCTGTACACCGCGCTGACCCGCGGTCGCCGCCTGGTCGTGCTGGTCGCCCAGCGCCGCGCCCTGCATCGAGCCGTGCGCAACACAAAAGGCACCGAGCGATTCACGCGACTGGCCGAACGCCTGCGAGCCCGCATATGAGACGGATCGCCGCCCCCGCCTGGCTGCTCGTGGGCCTGCTCGCCATGCAGCCCGCGCAGCCCGCGCATGCAGAGCCGCCGGCCACCGTGCCCGAGGCCATCGCCGAAGGGTACAACCCGCGCAGTGAAGAGGAGCCAGCGGGCTCTCTGCTGGGCGGCGCCATCGCCATCGGCCCCGGCTTCCTGATGCACGGCCTGGGGCACTACTATACCGGCGACACGCGCACCGCGCTGACGCTCCTGCTGGCCGAGCTCACCGGCATCGGCTTGGTGATCGCGGGGGCGCTGGTCGATGACAGCACCAACGGCGCGGGGCAGACGGGCGGGGCACGCAACGCCCTGCTGCATGCCGGCGCGCTGCTGTTCTTGGGCTCGTGGGCAGCCGACATCATCGGCACGTTCAAGGGCTCTGAGTCGTTCGAGCCCAGCTCCCGCCGCATCCGCACCCGCATGATCGGCCTCGCGTATCGCTTCACCGACAATCCGTTGACGCCCTTCAAGCACCACCTGGTCACCCGCCTGACCCTCGACAACGGCCGCCTGTGGATCCGCCCCGAGCTCGACCTGGAAGCCAGCCTTGAGCTCTGGCAGCTCAGCGTCGACATGGGCGGGCGCCTGTTCGTCGGCGAGAACCCCTACAACCGCATCGGCGTCGGCCTCAACGCGCGTCGGCACGCGGTGCGCCGCTTCGGGTACACCGCCACGAGCGCGGTCGGGTTTTTCGAGTTTCAGTTCGACATCGGCCAGGTCGTGCGCGGCATGCGCAACTTCTATCTGTTCAATCGCACCGGCTATGGCCTGCTCGGCTATCAGTTCGGGCGTAAACAGGGCGAGGCGCCCGGGTTGAGCTTCGACTTCGACTTCAGCGACACATATCTGCTCTTCGAGACCGGGTTCGCCGTCAACATCGGGCGCAAGACGAACATCTCGACGGCGATCGTGCAGGACCCGACCCGCGATCTGGCCGCTGAAAGCGCCGACGGCACCCTGTTTCAGCTGAGCCTGCTGCATCGACAAAGCGCCGATCTCGACATCGAACTGAGCCTGACGTCAGGCGACGGCTGGGGCGTCTGGCTCGGACTGGGGTATGGCCTGTGAGCGGTGTGCGACGCGGACTGATCGCGCTCGCTGCGGCGGCCCAATTGGCGGCCTGCGGCGCGGAGTCAGCCGATCGGGACACCCAGAGCAGCAACGCTGGCGATGTCGAAATCTCAAGCGCCCTCGAGGTCAGGGTCAGCGGTGGATCCATCGTCGAGGTCATCGACGCGGCCGGCGACGCCCCCGCCCGGGTGCGGGTGCGCGCTCAGTCGCTCGACCTGCGCATCGATGTGCTGAGCACCGGCTGCGCGCAGACCAGCGTGATCATCGAAGTCAGCCAGCTGCCCGACACGATCGAGTCGACGTGGCGCCCGCTGCTCGACGCCGTCTCTGCCGAAGCGGCGGCCGCGCGTGAGTCGGCAGGCGGGGTGGTCGACTTCGTCGCCGATGCCGAGGATCGCGATCGCACGCCGTTGTCGGGGGAGCGCCGGTTCGAAGGCGAGCGCATCGACCGAACGCTCGTGTGGACGGTGCACTCCGATCGCAGCCGCAGCCTGGCGTCGGTCGTGCCGGGTGTCGCCGAGGTGTTGCCCGTCGAGCCCGGTGCGTGCGCCGCGCTCGATGCAGAGGGGGTCGGCCCGCTGGGGCAGGCCGCGCTGGTCGTTCGCCATCGGCTCAGCCGGGCGGTTGAGGGATCGTTCACCTTCGCCGTCTGGGGCAATAACAGCGGCAACTCCGACCGACGGGCGCGACTGATCGCGTCGGTCAACGCCAGCGATGCGCTCTTCGCGGTGGTCAACGGCGACCTGACCAGCGACGGCACCCGCCGGCAGCTCAGAGCGGCCTCGGTCGAGCTGGACGCCCTCACGATCCCGTGGTTTGCGACGCCGGGCGACAAAGACGCCAGCAGCGATCTCGACGCCGCGATCGTCGAGTCGCTGGGCGCAACGACCTTCGCGTTCGATGTCGGCTCCGTTCGCTTGATGATCGCCGACTCTGGCGACGCCGCGTTCACCGAGCGCACCCACGACCTGGTCAGCGCCTGGCTGACCGATACGGCGCTGTGGTGGCCCACCCGCCCCGCCCCGCCGATGCGACTGCTCATGACCCATGTGCCGCCGTTCGACCCGTTCGGCGCGCGCAATCGGGGGTTTAAGTCGCGCCAGGATGCCGCCCGCGTCATCGCGTCGCTGCAACGCAACGGCTCGCCATTGATTATCGCCAGCGAGTTCTCGACCTTCGATCGCTATGGCATCGGCGCGGTAGAAATCGTCAACAGCGGCGGCGCCGGCGCGCCCATCGAGACGACGTCAGCCACCACCCACCACTGGCTGCAAGTCGATGTCGGGGCGCGTTGCAGTCCACCCGCCGCCGGGGGCGCCGCGATCGGCGAGGCCTGCGAGCAGACGCGCTGCACCGCGCGACAGACCGCGTCGCCCAGCTGCCCCTGCGCGGGTCGCTTATGGTGCGAGTCTGGCACCTGCGCGGCGTGCATCACCGTTACGCAGCGCCCGTTCTGACAGGCGGTCGCCCACTCCCACCCAGAGACCGAGAGCGCCAGCGGTCGCCTACTCCCAGCGAAAGCGCCAAATGCCGAGCGCCGCGAAGGCGGCTCCGAAGGCCACCAGTACGCCCGCGTCGAACAGCCCGACGCTGAGCACTTCACCGCGCCAGGTCATCGCGGCGAGCCCGTCGGTGGTCCATCGGGTCGGCAGGGCCAGGGCCAAGGTGCGCAGCCAATCGGGCATCAAGAAGCTCGGCAGCCAGGCGCCGCCCGCGAAGCTCATGACGAGGATCGCGAAGGTGCCGATGCCGTCAACCTGACGCGCGGTGCGCCCGAACCCCGCCAGCAGCAGGGTAAACCCGCCCACACACAGCGCCTGAGCGATGAGCATCACCGCGAAGCCGACGAGGCTGTAGATGGGGATGTCGAAGAAGAGGATGCCGACCAGATAGGCGAGCGCGCTGGCGATGAGGGCGACGATCGCCGCCGCGATCCCGACACCCAGCAGTTGTTGGTGCGGCGAAACAGCAGACAGTCGAAGCCGGTACAGGGTGCCCTCCGAGCGCTCCTCGACCAGACGGCGCGCTGCGCTCTGCCCCGCGAAGAGCAGGAACATGCAGATCATGCCCGCGAAGGCGTGCGCATAGCTGTGGTAGTTGGCCGGGCTGCCGTTGCGCCCCAGCAAGGCCTCCTCGATCGGCAGCACCGCCCCGTTGCTGATGCGCCGCATCACCTTCGCCATGCCGTCGGGCACCATGTCGTGCTGCCCTTCGCGCAACACCGTGAGCATGCTGGCCTGGGTGATGGCGCCGCGGAGCATGCGCCCTTCGACCACCCGCGCCGGATCGCGCATCAAGGTCACGGCCGGCGCCTGGATGCCCGCGAAGAGCGCCTGCGGGGTGAGCGCCGCGCCCATCGCGACCGGCAACACGACCGCCAAGCGCTCCCCTGCGCTGACGCGCGCGCGGGCGACCTCGAGGTCGACGATCTCAATCTTCATGCCGGTGCCGCGCAGCTGCTCGATGAGGAAGGCGCTGTTCGCGCTGCCATCCTCATCGACGACGAGCAGGTCGAGGCTGGGTCCGTCTGGCGCCGCGAAGAGCATGCCCACGAGCGCGGCCAACAGGGTCGGTACGATGAGGGTGAGGAAGGCGCCGGCGCGATCGCCGAAGAAGATCGCCAGCTCTTTGCGCACGATCCATCTCATGCGCGCCCCCCACGGGCGCGGACCGCCAGCGCCACCGCCAGCCAGATCCACGGGCTCAGGTGCATCACCAGATCAAGCCAGTCGACCGGCGTCATGCCCGCCGCGCCGCCCATGACCCAGCGCAGCTTGCCCCAGACATGCGGCTCGGGCGTAAAGGGCGCCAGCCCCAGCGTGGCGCACCCGACGATGGGCCAGAGCAGCCAGGCGCGGGGGCGGCTCAAGAGAGCAGGTGTGCGACGAGCAGCCCGATGCCGCCCAGCACGCAGATGCCCGAGATCGCCGCGGTGAGTCGCGCGATCTTCTCGGCGCTGCCGATGATCTCTTTCTTGGTGCGGGTCGAGACGATAAACACCGGCCCGCCGGCGCCCAAAACAAGCGCGCCAGATGCATCCGAGACCTCAGCGACCACGGTGAGGGCCTGATCGACGGGCAGCACCTTTTCGGCGTAGTGGTAGCCCAGCGTGCGGCGGTCGCCGCGAACGCCACCGATGGACAGGCTCCAGCGGCCCATGCGCAGCTGACCATGGCCGGCGTGCCCAGGCTCGAAGCGATCAACCGTCTCGACAAGGCCGTCGTAGTCGGCGTCGCGGGGGTTGACGTCGATGCTGCCGGTGGAGTCGTCGAGGTCGAAGGGCGTGTCGTCCGTCTCGCTCGACATCACCTGGCTGCCAGTGCGGGTCCGGCGGACGCGGCGTCCCTCGTTGTCGGTGGTGTAGTAGTCCTCTTCGTACCGCCGCGTGATGGTCATCGAGTAGTACAAACAGGGGCGCTCAGCGAGGGGCGAGATGAGCGGCGATGGGCACACCGACTGCCCGTATAACGACGCGAAATGGCGAAAGTCTCCGCCTTCGATCTCGGCCGCAACGGCGCCGGCTGTCTTGGCCAACTCACCGGCCTTCGAGGGGCGCGCCGCGATCAAGTAGCCCGCGCGTCGTTTCGACCGCACGTGTACGAAGATCAGGATCACGCCGAGAACGAGCAGGACGCCGCCACCGATCCCCATTTCGCTGCCTCCTTCGCTGCCCCCCGTTGAGTCGGGCGCGCGAGCATATCAGCCTTTGCGGCTCTCTGCTTTGGTGGCGTGCGGGGGGCGCTCGTGCGCGGCTCAGTCGCCCTTGATCGCCTTGATGAAGGCCTTCTCGGCCGCGCCAAAGTAGGGGGCCTTATCGGCGTCGAAGCCCGGCTGCATCGCCTGGGCGTAGACCTCGGCGACCCACTCCTTGCTGCTGACCATCGCGAACGGGTTGTTCCACGTCTGCAGCCGCGTGTAGAGCGCCGGGTCGAGGATCGCCAGGCTCGAGACGATGAAGCTGGCCTGCGCGTAGCCGCCCTGCACGAGCTTGCGTCCCATGCTCTTGCCAACGCGTGATGCGCGCAGCGCAGCGGTCAACGCCGCGTTCTTCTGTGTGTCCGCCCACCCCTCGAGCGTCTTCTCCAGCTGCGCGTACTTGGTGAGCCCGTCGGTGCCCCCCTGCCCTTTCGCCGACGTCGCGGTGGCCCCGCCAAACACGGGCGCGAGGGCGTTGATGGCCTCGTCGAGGGCGTCGCCTGCCAGCTTGGGCTCGCAGGCCTTGACGAAGGCCGCGGTGTCGACGGTCTTCCAGCCGGCCGCTTCGCGCAGCGTGCTCGACGCGCCAGAGTGCTTGGCGTCCATGGCGTGGCCGATCTCGTGACGCACCGCGTAGGCGACAAGGTCGACCGACTCGTCGATGCCCTTGCTGTCGAGGAACTTCGCGATGTCGCGCCCGATGGCCTTCTTGGTGTCGCCTTCGGGCACCTCGACGTCCTTGCGCGCCATCATCGCCTCGAAGCTGGCGTTCGACATCGCGTCCTTGCCCTGAATCAACCGACCCTTCGGCCGATAGGCCCAGGCCCCCTGACTGACCCGCACGACGCCCCGCAGGCCCGCAGAATCGGCCGCCGGCAAGCGCAGCAACTCGGTGAGGATCCCGGCCTTGGCGGTCGAGTTGAAGCCGCCCGCGATCTTGTCTTCGTAATTAAGGGCCTTGACGAGCGCGTCGGTGCCCGTCGGCGTGCCCGCCAGGGTGCTGCGCAGATGATCCCAGGTCTGGGCGTTGAAGCTGGTGTAAGTGGCGACGATCGCGGCCTGCACCTGCGGCCACAGATCACTCGCCTTGAGCTCGTACAGCACGCTGCCGGCGTCGACCGTCGCGCCATTCCAGCTCACTGGGCCGCGGCCCGATAACAGGCGACACGTGTCGGGCTTACCGGCTGCCGCAGCGGCCAGCACCTCGGCGATGTTGGCGGCGCTCGCCGTCCGCGCCAAGGTCACGAAGTCGGCCAGCGTCGTGGGATCACGATCGGTGGCGGGCTCGGTGTCATCGGCCGCG
>JBNMOZ010000044.1:0-17506 GCA_051276005.1 Bradymonadia bacterium
AGCCCCCGAGCCTGACGCGCCCGAGCCCGACGCGCCCGAGCCCGACGCGCCCGAGCCCGACGCGCCCGAGCCCGAAGCCAACCCGGAGCCGATGCCCGACCCCGAGCCCGAGAACTAAGAGTTCGGGCCTTGACCGACGCGCCCGCGTCGGTCAAACACCGTGCATCCCCTCACCCGTTTGTTGACCCGCCTCAGGCCGCTTCTTTCGGCCACCTTCCTCAAGTTTGCCATCGTCGGCGCCAGCGGCGTCGTCGTGAACCTGGGTGCCCTCGCGGTGCTCAGCGCTCTGGGCATGCGCAGCAGCGTCGCGTCAGCCCTGGCGATTGAGCTCTCGATCATCTCGAACTTCATCGTCAACGATCGATGGACCTTTGCGGGCCAGCACCATCACTCCTGGCCCGGTCGCGCCGTGCGCTTCCAGCTCATCTCGCTGGTCGGTGCGATCGCGCAATGGACGGTCTTCATCGTCGGCAACATCGCGCTGCTCTGGTGGCTTGAGGGCCGCGAGGGCGTATCGGCTTGGTACGCCCTCGGCGGCGAGATGGCCGCCAAGCCGATCGTGCATCCGGTTGTGAACCCGCCCGAAATTGGCGCTGGCATCTACGTGAGCCAGCTGGTCGGCATCGGGGTCTCCACCGGGTGGAACTTCTTCGCGAACCTGCTGTGGACATGGCGCGCGCCGCCAGTGGACGCGCCGCCCTGAGACGCGCGCCCTAGACAGCTCAATGCGCGCGCAGTGTTTCGCTTGGCGCGACGTCACCGCGGCGCCAGCCTCAACCCCAGAATAAAGCCATTAGTTTCAGAGTATTACACCGCATCTCGCGTAAGAGCCGGCGTCTACCGTTCGGCACGCTGGCGAGATCGGCATCGGGCTTAGAGCGGCTTGATCAACACGGGCACATCGACTTGTGCATCGCCAATCAACGCGCTTTGTCGGATGGCCGATTGGGCGCAGGCATCGAAGCGCGCATTGCCCGTGCTCGAATGGCGCACCCGCACGCTGGCGCGGCTGCTTGAGACGGTCAAGCGCAGGTTGAGCAAGGCCCGACCCGCCACTCGCAAATCATGCTGCGTCACGCATCGCGCCAGCCGGGCGGTCTGCGCACGCACCGCCGCCTTGATGACCGATGCGTCGCCCTCTCTGATGTCGAGGTTGCCAAGCTGGGCGCGCGCCGGTTCGCCGCCGACCGCACCTGGTGCTTCGCAATCCATGACGGCTGCCTTGAGACGGCGCGCTGGCGCGTCGCCCTCGGCGTGGGCCTCGAGCACCTCAAGTCGAGCCTGCGCCTGTGCGCAGCGCCCTGCCCGAACCGACGCTTTGACTCGCCACGCCAGCTTTTGAGCTGAGGGCGCAGCTTGGCTGGCGGGCGCCGAGCGCGATGTCGCGGGTGTGACCGTCGCGGGTGCTGCGGCGGCCGCCGTCGCGGGTGTTGCGGCTGCCGCCGTCGCGAGCGTGGCCGTCGCGAGCGTGGCCGTCGCGAGCGTTGAAGCGGGCGCGCTCGACCCCGTCGCATTCAGCGGCGAATCGACTGCGCTCGGCCCGCGCTCTCCGGGCATCACCGCCGCCGAGTCAGGCGCCATGACGGCGGGCCGCTTGGGCAAGCGCGCTGCGGCCCGCGGATCGTCCGCTTGCTGGCTGAACCACCACACGGCCAGGGCCCCCAGACCGACAACCACGACCCCCATCGGGCCCAGCCAGGCCGAGCGCGCGCGGCGCCGAGCGATGGCGTTGAGCGCCGCCGTCTCCTGCGCGTCCAACACGCCAGCCTGGTTGAATTGCGCGGAAAAGCGAGGCTCGGCGACGTGCCCAGCGCTCTCGATGAAGGTGTCGATCGTCTCGGGCTGCGGCGGCATGGGTGCCCGCGGCTTCGCTGCAATTCGGTGCGCCGGCTGGACTGGCGCAGACCGCGGGGGCGCAGGCGGGGGGGGCGCAGGCCGGGGGGGCGCAGGCCGGGGGGCCGCAGGCCGAGCGGGCGCAGACCGGGCCGGCGCAGACCGGGCGGGCGCAGGCCGGGGGGGCGCAGACCGGGCGGGCGCAGACCGGGCGGGCGCAGACCGGGGGTGCGCAGGCGGCGGGCGCACAATCGGCGGCGCTGGCGCAATCGGCAGGTCGACCCGGGCCTCATCCTCCAAACGATACAGCGCCGTGATGTTGCGCATCTGCGTAGGAATTCGACCCGTCCTTCCGATCCGCTGCCGGCCCGATGACGTCCGCCCGACCGCTGTATCGAGCGCGTCGGCCAGCATCCTCACCGACGCAAATCGGTCGACAGGCCGCTTCGCCATCGCCGTATGCACGACGCCCTGCAGCGCCGCGACTGTCGACTCGCGCTCAGCGCCCGGCAGCGGCGGCAACGGATCGTTGACGTGCTGGTGCAAGATGCCCAGCGCATCAGGCCCCCGATAGGGCCGATGGCCGGCCAACATCTCGAACAGCGTGACCCCAACCGCATAGACGTCCGTTCGCCCGCTCACTTCACCGCGACGGCTCGGGTGGCAGAGCTCCGGCGCCATGTAATGCGGCGTGCCGACGACGTGGGCGGCCTCGCGCGTCTCCGTCTCGCCCGCGACCGACGCGATGCCGAAGTCGATGACCCGCGCGATCTCGGCGCCCGGCCGCTCAGGATCCACCCCCAAGATGATGTTGCGGGGCTTGATGTCGAGATGCACGATCTGGCGGCGATGCGCCTCATCGAGCGAGCGCGCCAGATCGCGCACGATGTTCGCGGCATCCAGCGGTCCGACCGGGCCGCACCGAGCGATGCGCGCCGCGAGGCTCTCCCCCGCCACGAACTCCATGACCATGTACGCGACTTCATGCCGTGCGAGTCGCGTCACCCCGAAGTCGTAGACCGCGACCGTCTGCCGCGACTTGAGCCGAGACAACGCCTTCGCCTCTTGCAAAAACTGGGAGCGCGCCGCGGGCGTGGCCGTCAGGTGGCGATGCAGCACCTTGATCGCCACGACCCGATCGAGCGGGCGTTGCAGCGCGGCATAGACCACCCCACCGCCGCCGCCGCCGATCCGGTCGACCAGCACGTATCGCTCATCGAGGACGCGGCCCAGCAGAGGCGCCGATTCGAGCTGCGCGCGACGCCCGGCCGGCAGGCGCACCCGGTCGTGACTCGGGCAGCGTTCGCCCGGTCCCGTCCACCCGCACTCGAGGCACATGCGCATATGCGGGCATCGTCAGTCGGTTGCGAGCGAAAGTAAACTCCGACAAACTGTTGCGCGATCGCATTGGCGATCTCAGCGCCGATCTCAGTGGGAGTTGGACATGTTCCTCGCCGCCTGCGTGCAGCTTCGTTGCACCACCGACACCGCCGCGAACCTCGACCGGGCCGAGCGCCTCATTCGACGGGCCGCGTCCATGGGCGCGGCGCTCATCGCCACCCCCGAGAACACCCCATATCTGGGGCCACAGTTTCATAGCGTCAGCCAGGCCGAGTCGCTGGACGGCCCGATCGCGTCTCGCTTGCAGGGCTTGGCAGCCGAGCTGGGCGTGCACTTGCTGGTGGGCTCGATCGCCGAGCGGCACGTGCTGCCCGACGGCACCATCGACCCGATCCGCTGCCACAACACCAGCATCCTCTATGGCCCCACGGGCGACCGCATCGCGGCCTACCGCAAGATGCACCTGTTCGACGTCGACGTGCCGGGCGGGCTGACGATCAAAGAGAGCGACTCCATCATGGCGGGCGACGAAATCGTCTGCCCCGACACGCCGCTGGGCCGCATCGGCATGAGCATCTGCTACGATCTGCGGTTCCCCGAGATGTATCGCAAACTCGTCGACATGGGCGCCGACATCATCGCCGTGCCCTCGGCGTTCACGCGCACGACCGGCAAGGATCACTGGCACACCTTGCTGCGCGCCCGCGCCATCGAGACGCAGTGCTGGGTCATCGCGCCGGGCCAGTGGGGCACCCATGACGAGGGCGCAAAGCGCAACAGTTACGGGCACTCCGTGATCATCGACCCCTGGGGCGCGGTGGTCGCCGACAAGGGCCAAGGCGAAGGCCTGGCGCTCGCCGAGATCGACCCCGACCGGACCGCGGCGGTGCGTCAGTCGATCCCGCTGCGCGATCATCGGCGCGTCCAGTGACGGCGCGGTCAATCACGCCGCATGCAATGACGCCACATGCAATGACGCCGTGACAGGACTCATCTGGCGCATCGCGCTGCGCAACGTGCTCGCACACCGGGCCAAGTCGATCATCGTCGGCATCATCTTCGCGGTCGGCGCGCTGGTCGTCGTCGTCGGCAACGCGCTGGTCGACGCGATGGATGTGGGCATGGCGCGCAGTATTCAGGAGTCGCTCGCGGGCCATCTGCAGGTGCACTCCAAGGACGCCCGCGATCCGCTGGCCATCTATGGTGACGAGTTCGCGGGCATGCCCGACTTTGGGGTCATGGCCGACTTTGCAGCGGTGCAGGCCACCATCGCCGCTGTGCCCGGCGTGACCGCGATCATCCCGATGGGCAGCCAGATCGCGTTCAGCGGCGGCGGCAACCTGCTCGATCGCAGGCTGTCTGCGCTGCGGGTCGCGCTGCGAGAGGGCGACGCCGTCCAGGCCGCCGACCTGCGCGCCCACATCAAGCGCATCGTGGTGTTGCTCGCCCAAGACATCCAAGGCGATCCAGCCCTGGGCGACGCCGCCATCCGCGAACGCATCGCCGCCGCGCGCATCGCCGCCAGCCCCGACTTTTGGACCGACTTCGACACCCAGACCGACGCGAAGCTCGAGTTCCTCGAGAACAAGGTCGCCCCGCTCATGGCGCAGTCGGGGTTCTTGCCCGTGTGGTTCTTGGGCACCGACCTGACGCAATTCGCAAAGCACTTCGACCGCTTCAAGATCGTGAAGGGCCGGGCGGTCCCGCTCAACACGCGGGGCTTCTTGTTCAACGATGGCGTCTACGAAGAGCAGGTCAAACACCGCGTCGCGTGGGCTTTCGACAAGCTCACCAAGGCGGCCGGCATCAACCAGCGCATCGCGGATGACGCCACGCTGCAGAGCCATGTCGACACGATGAAGAGCCAGGCGAAGGCGATCCTCTTCCAGCTGACGCCGGCCGCCAGCGCGCAGGTCGAGCAGGCGCTGAGGGCCCACTTGAAGACCGACGCGCCGCTCGACGCGTTGCTCGACACCTTCCTGGCCGTCGACGACGCCACCTTGGCCGCCCGCAACGCTTTGTTTTACAAAGCGATCGTGCCGCATATCGAGCTGTACCAGCTGCGCGTGGGCGACACGATTACGCTGCGCAGCTTCACCCGCAGCGGCTATGCCCGCGCGGTCAACCTGACCATCTACGGCACCTTCGCCTTTGAAGGCCTGGAGAACTCGACCATCACGTCGCAGCACAACCTGGTCGACATGATCAGCTTCCGCGACCTGTTCGGCCACGCGACGCCCGAGTCGAAGGCCGAGATCGACGCGATGCGCGCCGAGGCGAAAGTAGAAGACATCACCCGCGGCGACGCCGAGGACGCCATGTTTGGCGCCGGCGACGCGCTGGTTGAGGACGATGCGGGCCAAGCCGCCGTGCGAAAGGCCGCCGTCATCGACATTCAACGCACCATGAGCACGCGCTTCACCGCTGAAGACGTCACCAACGGCATGGCCCTGCACGCCGCCGTGCTGCTCGAACCGGGTACGCCCGAGCAGGTCGAGTCGGCCAAGATCGCGGTGCAAGCGGCCCTCGACGCGGCCGGGCTCAAGGTCAACGTGCTCACCTGGCAGGAGGCCTCGGGCATCGTCGGTCAGATCGTGTTGATGATTCGCCTGGTGCTGCTGGTCGTCGTCAGCCTGCTGAGCATCGTCGCCCTGGTGATCATCAATAATTCCATGGTGATGGCCACGATGGACCGCGTGAAAGAGATTGGCACCATGCGCGCCATCGGCGCCCAGAAGACGTTCATCAACCAGCTGTTCGTGACCGAAACGCTGGTGCTGGCGCTCATCTCAGGGGTCATCGGATCAACCCTTGGGGCGGCGCTGGTGTGGTGGATGCAAAGCGCCGGCGTGCCGGCCACCAACGAGTTTATGACCTTCCTGTTCGCCGGCCCGGCGTTGCGCCCCGAGTTGACGTGGCTGCATGTGGGCATGGGCGTCTTCAACGTCGTGCTCGTGGGCATGATCAGCACGGCCTACCCCGCCAAGATCGCCGCCCGCATCACGCCGGTGCAAGCCATGCGGAGTCGCGCATGAACGGTCGCTTCGGGATCATCTTCCAGATCGCCTGGCGCAACCTGAAGCAGGGCGGCCGGCGCAACTGGCTGCTGGGCGGGGCGATCGCCTTCGTCACGCTGCTGCTCGTAGGCATGACCGCGCTGGCGTCGGGCTTGGAGACCACGATGATCCGCTCGGCGAGCACCCTGATGAGCGGGCACGTCAACGTGGGCGGCTTCTACAAGATCACGCGCACCCAGGTGGCGCCGGTCATCACCGACGTGGCGAAGCTGCGGGCCCTGGTCAAGCGCGTCGCGCCCGACGCCGAGATGGTCGATCGCATGCGCGGCTGGGCCAAGGTGGTCAGCCCGACGGGCGCCTTTCACGCGGCGCTGTCCGGCGTCGACATCGACGAGGAGGCTCGCCTGCGCGACGTGCTGCAGGTGGTCCATGGCTCGCTCGACGCGCTGCGACCCAACGCGCAGGGCACCAGCAACGCGGCGCTGCTCTTCGAGCGCCAGGCGAAGCGGCTCGACGTGAAGGTGGGCGACGACTTGACGCTCTCAGCCGACACCGTGGGCGGCGTGCGCAACACGGCCGACTTGCGGGTGGGCGCCATCGTAAAAGACGTCGGCAGCCTGAGCGCGCTGACGGTCTTCGTGCCCAAATCGGTGGTGCGCACGCTGTATGGCCTCGATCCCGACGCCAGCGGCGCGATCCAGATCTACCTCGAAGATCCCGACGAGGCCCCCGCGGTCATGCGCACTTTGCGCAGCGCCCTGGAAGCCGACAAGTACCGGCTGATGCGCCATCAACCACAGCCGTTCTTCATGAAGTTCGAGCGCGTCATCTCGGAGGACTGGGCCGGCCAGAAGCTCGATCTGACCACCTGGCGCGACGAGATCTCGTACATGCTTTGGATCCTCAAGGGCTTCTCGACGATCCGCTGGCTGCTGCTGTCGGGCCTGCTGGTCATCGTGGTCATCGGCATCATGAACACGATGTGGATGGTGATTCGCGAGCGCACCCGCGAGATCGGCACCGTGCGCGCCATCGGCATGAGCCGCGGCGGCGTGCTGTCGTTATTTCTGCTCGAAGGCCTGGGTTTGGGCCTGATCGCGAGCATCGTGGGCGCCGTCATCGGTGCAATTACCATCGCGATACTCAACGCGGCGGAAATTCCCATCGGCATGCAGGCATTTCAGATGGTGATGATGAGCGATCGCCTGATCTTGGAGCTGCGCGTCAGCGACCTGTTCAGCGCGGTGGCCAGCATCACCGCCATCACGACCATCGCCGCGTTCTATCCAGCGTGGCGGGCGGCGCGCATGCGACCGGTCAAGGCCCTGGGGTATCTGTAATGCTGGGGTATCTGTAATGCTTCGTACCGTATTGATGTTGCTGCTGATCGCCGCACCCGCCGCAGCGGCTCCCCTCGACGCGACCGGCATGCAGACGCTCCTGACGGCGTTCGACGCCAAGATGAAGGCATCGGGCGACTTCACCGCGCGGGCCTATATTGAGTCCAAAGAGAAGGACAAACCCGACGTGGCCTACCAGTCGGTCTTCTATCGGCACGACGCCCTCGACAAGTTCATGATGCTGTTCTTGGCGCCCAAGGCCGAGGCGGGTAAGGGCTACCTGCGCATCGACTCGAACATGTGGATGTACGATCCGACGGTCGGCAAGTGGGAGCGGCGCACCGAGCGCGAGCGCATCGCGGGCACGGCCGGTCAGCGCAACGACTTCGACCCCGACAGCTTCGCCACCGACTTCACCCACGACTATCTGGGCGAAGAGAAGCTGGGCGCCTTCGACGTGCACCACCTCAAGCTCAGCGCGAAGCCCAAGTCGAAGACGGCGTATCCGGTGGTCGAGGTCTGGTTCGATCAGAAGAGCGGCAACCTGCTCAAGGTGCAGGAGCACGCCCTCAGCGGGCGCCTCATGCGCACGGTCTACTACCCCAAGTGGGCGCGTCAGCTCGATCCGCGGACGCAGAAGCCCGTCTATTTCGCGCGCGAGATTCGCATCTTCGATGAAGTCGAGAAGGCCAACCGCAGCGTGATCCGCCTCGAAGCGGTCGATCTCAAGGCGCTGCCCGCCAACATGTTCACCAAAGCATGGCTCGAGAGCCAGAGCCGCTGACGGGAGCCTCAATGCTGCGATTCATCATGCCGCTGCTGGTCATGGTCCTCTGCCTGGGCTGCGATGAGAAGGCGAGCCCCGGCGCTGCTCAGCCGACGAGCAAGCCCGCCGCGCAGGTTGATTCGAAGCGCCTCGCGCGGCTCGACGCGCTGGGCGACGGCGGCCTGCTCGTTGGGGTGCTCGATGGACGCGACTGGGCCAAGGTGCATCACCGCCTTACACCCGTCTTCGCAAAGCTGCCGCGGGCGGCGCCCGCCGAGTTCGCCAGCGTAGCCGACCTGCCGGGGCTGCTCAACGTGCTCTACAAGGGCCTCCTGGGCGCCAAGGATCCGCTCGACCTGTCGGCGTTGGACGCCAACGGCGCGGTCCTCGTCAGCCTCTTTGAGCCCGCCACCTTCGGACCGCCCGGTGCCGTAACGGCGCATATCGGTTTTGAACGCGGCATGGTGCCGCTGCGCCACGAGATCGTGCTGCCCGCGACCAACGCGTCGGCCCTGGCCGCGTCGGTGCTGACCGGTCTGAAGGTCGCCTGCGACCCGGCCCCCCACGGCTGTGATTTCGGAGCGCTTCAGGTTGGGGTCAAGGCCGACGGTGACGTCGTGCGCATCGCGGCGCTGATGCCTGCTTCGGTTGAAGATGCCGGCACGATGCTCTGGACCACCGCGCAGCCAGCGTCGGTCCGCACCCCGGCGTACATCCAACTCGCGACCCCAGGAGCTGGCCTTGCATTATTGGTCCGTCCCTGGCGAATCCGCGCGATGCACAACCAGCAGAGCACCAACGACATCGCGATGGCCCTTGGGCACGCGCCGCCTGATGTGCATCAAATGATGTTCGCAGAGGGCCTGTCGATCGTGCTCAACGGGGTGCGGTTCATGCATGCCGAGCGCCCAGATCTTGAAGACGCCGTGGTGCGACTGGTGGCCGACGACGCGGGCATCGCCTTCGAAGGTACGCACGCCCTGACCGCCACGGGCGCGAAGGCGATTGACGCCGCCCTCTCGACGGGCGGCCGCACCCTCGCGATCAAGGTCCCGGTCATCGCGCAGATCAACCAGCGCGTCGACCTGAACACGCTGCTCGACGGCGTGGGCCCCCGCCCGCTGTTCGCCAAGATGAAGCGCCTGCGCGACGTCACTACAGGCTTTGAAGAGTGCGGCTATGGCTGCGCGCTGCACGCGCTCGCGCGGGTCCCGTTCAGCACGGCCCGGGGCGTCCTCGATCTGGCGCCGCCGCAGGTCAAGGCCATCGTGCGTGCGCTGCCCACAGCGATGCAGGCCGTCCTGGTGCGACTCGACCCCGGATTCAAGCCCGTCGCGGCTCTGGCCGGCGACGTCGCGAAAGACTTCGACACCGGACAGCTGCGCGCCTTCCGCGGCACCGAGGTGCACCTGATCCCCAAGGGCGATCGCGCTTTGCTGCTGGTCGGCATTGGCGTCGATCCACGCACGGTCTTCGACCTGCAGGCCACCTCGACTGCCACGTCCACCACGGCCACCACGGCCGGCACCGCGCGCATCGAACCCGCTGCGCTCAACCAGGTCGCGCAGCTCTTGGGCGCCGCGCCGCTCATCCCGCTCTTCGACGCCCTCGGCCCCATCGTCGCTGACTCGGCGCTCGCACCGGGCGGACACGCCTTCGCCTGGCGCCTGCACCTCAGCACGAGCCCCGGCGTCACCCCGTCGCCCTTTGCGCCCGCCGCGACATCCCCGTTCACGCAGCCGATCCTCGGGTTCACGCCCAGCGCTGGCGATCGCTGCCTGCGCGAGGTGGCCATCGGCATGTCCATGGCCTTCTCGGCGTTGGCCAACGTGGCGCCCGCCGAACGCAGCGCGCTCTTCGTCAAGGCCTTCGCAGAGGGTGCGTCCAGCCTCAAGTGTGCGCAATCACATGCCTCGACCAAGCCCGCGGCTTTGGGCATGCGGCGGTTGTTTGTGCACGTGATCGGCATCGGCGCCCTGCCGGGTCAAACCGAGATGCTGGCCTTTATCGAGGCACAATGCGCGGCCACCAAGGACGCGTGGATCTGCGGCGAGGCCGAGCGCATCAAGGACCTGCCGCCGCCACCGCCGCCGAATCCGCTCGCCGCGCCGGCTTCTGGCCCCGGAGTCGACCCCGCGCTGTTGGACCTGATCAAAGATCAACCGGGCGATCTCGCCTTCAAGTTGACGCCCGCCGACCTCGAATTGCGCAATAAGCCCCTGATTCAAATGGTGATTCGCTCCAAGAGTAAGCAGGCCAAGTACTGCTACGAGAAGTCGCTCTTCAAGAACCCCGCCCTGGCAGGCAAGGCGACAGTCAGCTTCACCATCCAGCCCGATGGATCGGTCGCTGAGGCCACGAGCGTGGGCCCTAAGTTGCCGCCTGAGGTCCACGCGTGCCTCCTGAGGGTCGTGCAACCCTTGCGCTTTGTGCCCGCGGTCGAGCCGACGAGGGTCAATTACCCCTTCGTCTTCAAGTCGAATTAGTTCGTCCCTCGCGCGCCCATGGTCAAGAACCGCCCCAGCAACGCGTCGCCCTCGGGCGTCAGGATGCTCTCGGGGTGAAATTGCACGCCCCAGGCCGGCGCCGTTCGGTGGCGCAGCGCCATGATCTCCCCGTCCTCGGTCCACGCCGTCGCCTCAAGCGCATCCGGCAGAGCATGCGCCGCCAGCGAGTGGTAGCGCCCGACCGTCATCGGGTGCGGCTGACCCTCGAATAGACCGGTTCCCGCGTGTTCGATGCGCGACGCCTTGCCGTGCATCAGGCGCTTCGCCGCGCCCACCGTGCCACCCAGCACGCAGACCAGCGCCTGATGCCCCAGGCAGACGCCCAGCACCGGCAACCGCCCAATGGCCGCGGCCAGCAGCGGCATCGTGATCCCCGCATCTTCCGGTCGCCCGGGCCCCGGCGAGATCATCAGATGCGTCGCGCCCCGGTCGAACGCCTGCTCGACGGTCAACGCGTCGTTGCGCACCACATCGACGGCCGCGCCGGCCACCTCGAGCGCCTGCACCAGGTTGAAGGTGAAGGAGTCGTAGTTGTCGATCAGCAGCACTCTCACAGTGTCAATCCTATTGGGCTGCGAGGTGCTCCACGACGGCCTGAATGCCGCGGGTCACGCTGGCCAGCCGGGCAAAGTCGAGGGTCGCTGGGGTGTCGGTCGGCTGGTGATAATGCGCGCTGCGAAAGAACGCCGTGTCGGTGATCATGAAGCCCGGATAGCCCTGCTGCCAGAACGACCAGTGGTCGGAGAAGTCGATGCCCTCGACGAACCGCGGGGCGGCGATGGACTCGACCGGGAATGGCACGGCCTCGCTGAAGGCCGCCTTCGCCCCCTGGATCATCGGCGCCGCCTTCATGTCGCCCACGAACGCGACGAAGTTGGCGGTCTTCGGATAGAACCGGCCGATCACCGGCGGGTACTTCTGACTGCCGGGCGTGTCGTCGTAGTAGCCGAGCATGTCGAGCGCGATCATGGCGTGGACCGCGACCCCCTTGCCCTTGAGATGCTTGGCATAGACCAGGCTGCCCATCGCGTCGGTCTTGAAGTAGGGCGGCTCCTCGTTGACGAAGCCCACCAGCCGGACGGTCCGCTTGAGGGTCCGCGCCTTGAGATGCCGCGCGATCTCGATGAGCGCCGCGACGCCGCTGGCGTTGTCGTCTGCCCCGGGGGTCGTGCGCACCGAGTCATAATGCGCGCCCAAGACCACGGCCGGGGCTTTGGGATCGGTGCCGGGGATGACCACCTCGATGTTCGCCACCTCGACCGCGCCCACTCGATACGGCAGCCGGGTCACCGCCAGGCCGGTCGCGCGCTTGAGTTGAGCGGCGACCCACTGCTCGGCCTGCGCCAACGCCTTGGGGGTTTCGATGCAGCGTGGCCCGATGGTCTGGGCGAGCGCGTTGACGCTCTGTGTCAGTCGCGCCACCGGCGTCTGCGGCTCGCGGGCCTGAACTTCAGCCGTACACCCGAGGGCAACGGCGTAAAAGAGAAGGACGCAAGCCATCGATTCAATTCGACTTCTCAAGAAACGCCTCCGATTGGTTTGACTTGCGTCTTGGGCAACACGAGGGTCCGCCGTCTCGTACTCATCCTGATGAGCGCGGGCACTCTTGTTGAATCGCCTTTGTGACGGGGCCCCATGATCGTTTGCAACCCCTACAGCGACTGCAGCCTTGCCCAGCTTCGGCTGGTTTGGATGCGCCTGCCCTGAGTGCGACCCGCCTTCCAAGAGAAAGCCGGTTCGCTTCGCGAGTCGGCTTTCTTCTTTCGGACATGCTCATTTCAGCCTGCCCACCCCGCCGACTCGCCCCCGCTCTTCGCGTCTCAATGGACGTATTCGCCCGCCGTGCGCGGGCCGTAAGGAGGTGCCCCCATGACTGCCCAGCGCATTGTCACCACCGGCGGTCGCAGAGATGCTGGGGGTCGGCGCGATGTCGTGTCGTTGGCCTGGCCGCTGGCTGTCGGCATGGTCTCGTTCACTATCATGGGCGTCGTCGACACCTTGCTGATGGGTCATGTGAGCACCGTCGCGCAGGCGGGCGTTGGGCTCGCGACCATCATCGCCTACGCGGCGACCGCGTTCTTCCGGGGCCTGACGACGGGCCCCCAAAGTCTCGTCGCGGCCGCCGATGGCGCATCGAACCGGGCCCGCGTTGAAGACGCAGCCAGCTCGGCGGTCTTGATCGGTGCCGTGACCGGACTGATCGCCGCCGTGCTGATCGAATGCGTGCGCCGGCTCGTGCTGCCGTCGCTCGTCGACGACCCCACGATCATTGCCCACGCCGACGCGTACTTGAAGGTGCGGGTCTGGGGCGTGCCGCTGATGATGCTCTCCTTTGGCCTCATGCCGGGCTTGCAGGGGCTGGGCGACACCCGCGCGCGGATGTGGGCGAGCGTCGCGGGCAACGTCGTCAACATCGGCCTCGACGTGGTCTTGATCTTCGGCGTCGGCGCGATCCCCGCGATGGGCGCACAGGGCGCCGCGATCGCCACCGTTGCTGGCACAGCGACCATGCTGGTGGTCTACGCCCTGCGCTACAAGCGCCTGTTGGGCACGCCGCGGCGTCCATCGCGCGAAGTGCTGCGCAGCGGGCTGATCGTCGGCCTGCCAAGCGGCACCCAGCAGATGTTCGGGTCGATGGCGTTCATGGCGACGACGGTGTTCATCGGCAAGGCGGGCGCAGCACACCTGGCCGCCAGCGAGGTCGTGCTCAACATTATCAGCGTCTCGTTCTTGCCGGGGTTCGGCATCGGCGAGGCGACGGGCATCCTGGTGGGCCGCGCGATGGGATCGGGCAACCTGCCGCTGGCCGCACAGACCATCCGCTCGGGACGCAGCGTGGCCCTGTTTACGATGGGCGCGTGCGGCGTCTTCTTCGCGCTGGGCGGGCACTGGCTGAGCGGGTTCTTCAACCCCGATCCAGACGTGCGCGCTCTGATCGCGCAGTTGCTGCTGTTCGCCGCTGTCTTTCAACTGTTCGACGCGGTGGCGATGACCCACCTGTGCGTGCTGAGAGCCGCGGGCGACACGCGCTTCACGCTGGTGCTCACGACGGTCGCTGCCTGGGGCATCACGGTGCCGGCGGCGTGGTTCTTGGGGTCGGTCATGGGATTGGGGGCGCCCGGCGCCTGGATAGGCATCACGGTCGAGATCGCCATCTTGGCGGCGATTACAGCTTGGCGCGTAAAGGGGTTGGCGACGGGGAAGGTCGGTCGCCTCGACCTGCTGTTGGGCAAGAAAGCGATCGCCTAGCGATCAGCCACCGCCTTCGCCGCCTTCGCCGCCCGCGCCGCCCGCTGCGACATCCGCGTCGGCACCGCCGCCTTCGCCGCCAGCGCCCGCGTCGGCCGCGCCAGCATCTGCCTCGATGCCGCCACCATCGGCCTCGATGCCGCCAGCATCGGCCTCGATGCCGCCAGCATCGGCCTCGATGCCGCCACCATCCGCCTCGATGCCGCCACCATCTGCCTCGATGCCGCCACCATCCGCCTCGGCGCCGCCTTCACCGCCAGCGCCGCCAGCAGCTTCGGGCTCAGGCTCGGGCTGTGGACCAGCATCAAGCAGCACCGGGGGCGGCGTCACGCACCAGTTCTCAGGGCTGCAGACCGTGTCCGCCTTGATGCGCACGCAGTCCCCATCGACGCTGCATTCGTTCTCGTTGATGTCGACCTCGCACCCCGCCCAGAGCAGAGCAGAGAGCGCGACAAGCGCGTAGAAATATCGCATCAGAAGCTCCCAGTGTATCCGACCATGGCCCCGCCACCCGGAATCGGGGAGACGGTGGCGCGACGATCGCCCGGATCCATGGCCAGCAGCAAGGCACCCAGCACGACGCCCGTCGCGCCGACGCCATAGAGCACGGTCGAGACCGTCTCCATGTCCTTGGCCTTCTTGTGCAGCGAGAGCTTCTCGGTGCGGTTCGAGCTGGTGTTGAACTCGTCAGCCCGGTCCTGCGCGATGCCGCTGGTGATGTAGCCACCGGTGACGGCCGCGCCGCCTACGACGAACGACAGGATCGCCCAGGGACGCAGGCTCTGGCTGCCGCCGCGTCCGCCGCCACGATTGCCCCGCACGGTGTTGCGCGCTGCGGGACGACGCTTGCCGGTGGTGCGCTTGGCGGGGCGGCGCTTGACGACGGTGGTCTTCTTCTTGACCGTCTTGCGCACGACCTTGCGGCCGACGGTCTTCTTCTTGACCGTCTTGCGCACGACCGTCTTCTTGACGGGCCGACGCACATTGACGGGTCGCCGAACGGCAATCTTCTTGCCCTTGACGCCGCGCTTGATGGGCTTCTTGGCTGCGGGCCGGCGACCGATAACGGTCACGCCCTTGCGGCCGGGCGCCCGGACGACGGCCTTCTTGGCGGTCGAGCGCTTGAGGCGAATGGTGACCTTGGTCTTCTTGCCAGAGGCGACGCGCACGGTCTGACTGCGGGCCGAGTGGCCTGAGGCGCGGACGACCACTTTGTGGTTGCCGGCCTTGACCGAGACCGTGCGGCTTTTGATTTGCTTACCGTCGACTTCGACGATGGCGTTGTTCGGGCTGACGTTGAGTTCGATCTTGCCGGCTCCCCCGGCCATCAAACCTACGAGTACTGCGAAGGTGGTCACCATTTTGCTCTCCCTGAAGCGATAAGTGCGGCGCGTTTGAGGACGCCTGCGATACGCCTTCATTCACCCGGTGGTGGATTTTGTGAAACCGCGATTGCCGCAGCAGCATGGTACACCGAAACCCGCTAATTCGTCCGCTAGAGAGGAGCCCATATGTCTGAATGGCAGTTGAAGCCTGGTCCGATTGACGCGATTGATGGGCCGGTCGTTGCCGTCGTGCTCGATGGGGTCGGCATCGGCCCCGACGACGCTGGCAACGCGGTCCGTCGCGCGCATACGCCCGTGCTCGATGCCCTCTGGTCCCGCAGCTTCGTGCCCTTGCGGGCGCACGGAAAGGCGGTCGGGCTGCCCTCAGACAAAGATATGGGCAACAGCGAGGTCGGCCATAACGCGCTGGGCGCGGGGCGCGTCTTCGATCAAGGCGCCAGCCTGGTCTCCAAGGCCATCGCCAGCGGCGCGATCTTCGAAGGCGCCACCTGGAACTGGCTGCTCGATGGCGTGCGCGCCAGCGGTGAGCCGCTTCACTTTATGGGGCTGCTCAGCGACGGCAACGTGCACAGCCATCAAGATCACCTGCACGCGATGCTGCGCGCCGCGGCGACCGCGAGAATTCCGGCCGCGCGCGTCCACGTCTTGCTCGACGGGCGCGACGTCGACGAGACCAGCGCGCCAAAGTATATCGCCCGGCTCGAAGCCGTGCTCGCCGAGATCAACCAGGGGAGCGGCGCGCTGGACTACCGCATCGCCAGCGGCGGCGGGCGCATGCGCGTCACAATGGATCGCTACGAGGCCGAGTGGGACATGGTCCAGCGCGGCTGGGACACCCACGTGCGGGGCCAGGTTCAGCGGGGCGCGGGTCAGCGATTCCCAGACGCGGCGACGGCGGTCAAGGCCCTGCGTGATGCCGATCCCGGCGTGATCGATCAGTACCTGCCGGCCTTCGTCATCGGCGACGCAAGCGGCCCGGTAGGCCCCATCCGCGATGGCGCCAGCGTGTGCATGTTCAACTTCCGTGGCGACCGCGCCATCGAGATCACGCGGGCCTTCGAAGCCGACGCCGGCATCCCCTTCGACCGCAGCCCCCGGCCCCAGGTCCGCTACGCTGGCATGATGCAGTACGATGGCGACTTGAAGCTGCCGACGCGCTTCTTGGTCGAGCCGCCGAGCATCGATCGCACGCTCTCCGAGCACCTCGCGCGCAACGGCGTCACCCAATTCGCCTGCAGCGAGACCCAGAAGTTCGGACACGTGACCTACTTTTGGAACGGCAACCGCAGCACGGCCTTCGACGGCGAGACGACCCTCGAGATCCCCAGCGACGTCGTGCCCTTCGATCAGCGCCCATGGATGAAGGCCGCTGAGATCGTCGACGCCACCCTCGACGCCCTGCGCACCGGCAAGCATCGCCACGCGCGCATCAACATCGCCAACGGTGACATGGTCGGGCACACGGGCATGTTCAACGCGGCCCGCATGGCCATGGAGAGCGTCGATCTCGTGCTCGGGCGCTTGCTCAGGGGCATCGAAGCGTTGAATGGCGTCGCGCTCGTCACCGCCGATCACGGCAACTGCGACGAGATGATCCAGCGCACCAAGGACGGGGCGTTCGAGCACCGCGCCGACGGCAGCTTCAAGGCGCTGACCAGCCACACCCTCAACCCCGTCCCGTGCTCGCTCTTCGATCCCCACGGTCGGGCGCCCGGGTTGCGCGTGGTGCCCGATGCGGGCTTGGCGAACGTGCCGGCGACGATCATGAACCTGCTGGGCTATGCGGCGCCCGACGACTACATGGCGTCGTTGCTCGGGCGGCGTTGATTTCGGCAGCGCGTTGATTCGACCTTGAGTTGATTCGTTCCGGGTCGTCGGTGATGCTCCATACAATGAAGACCCTCGCACTGATCCCGCTCTGCCTCTTTGCCGCCTGCGCCACGGCGAACCCCGAAGACGACCCGATGTTTCGCGGCGCACCCGACGCCCTCGTGGGCGGTGGCGGTGATGGCGGCGTCGGCAACATCGCCGTCACCAGCTTCGTCTTCTACCAGGTGGGTGCTGACGGCTATATGGCCAGCGCCGCGGGCACCGATCCGCGCCTGAT
>JBNMOZ010000045.1:0-17460 GCA_051276005.1 Bradymonadia bacterium
GGCGTCGTCGAGGCGCACCGTCACCGAAAATTCGCGATATCGTGGCAGCGAATCGAGCAACACTTTAGCGGCGGGTTCCTCACACAGGGCCAAGACCGCCTCGGCTTTGTCGTACCGGCGCAGCGCGAGCAGCATGCGGCCTTGGTTGACCCGGGCCTGCACCTCGCCCGCCTCGATCACAGCGTCATAATCGGCCAGCGCCTCGTCATAGCGCCGCAGTCGGCCGTTGACGTAGGCGCGCCACTCGCGAATCGGCGCGCTCTCTTCGACGGCCAACGCACGATCGAGCAGCTCGAGGGCGGCTGGGAACTTGTTGCGTCCGGCTTGGATGCGAGCGAGGGCATAGTAGGGCTCATGGAAGGCCGGCTGCATCGAGCAGCAGACTTCATAGCTCTTGATGGCCTCGTCGATGCGGTCTTGCAGTTCGAACTGGCGGCCGCGCTCGAAGTGCTTGCGCGCGAAGAGATCGCTCATGGATCCCTGGGGGCGCGCGGCTGCACCAAGGGCTTGATGAACGGGCTGGGCACCGAGACGCCCGGCGCCACCGCGACGCGCACCGTCTGCTGCCCAAGCAGGTCGCCGTCTACCTTCACCACCGCCCCCGGGCGCAGATACGCCGACATGCTCAGTCCCTCTAGGATCGATCGAGCCAGCGCGTGACGCAAGCGTGCACGCCGAGAGAAGACGCCGGGCGGAGACGCGGCGGCCGGCGGACCGACGACGGCGGCCATGCCATCGCTGATGACGTCGCCCGGCCGCAGTGACTGACCAGAGCGCAGGATCGCCTGGGCCAACTCGACGACGCCCGTCAGCGCGGCCTGACCATTGGGGCCAACGCGCATCAGGTCGGGCACGCCGTCGTCGGGGAGGACCAGGAATGGGCCGGCTCGCACGAACCCGTCGGCAGCGCGGGCGGCGGTGCGCAGGGCGCCGGCCGCGCGGGCGGCGCGTTGTGCCAAGAAGAGGTACTCACCGGCGGTCAACTCGACGATCTGCACCACGCCGCCGAGCGCGGCCAGGATCGTGGCGGCGTCGGCACCGACGGCGACTGGGCGGGCGAAGACGACACCTGCGCCCGCTCGGGCCTCGAGCAGCAGTGGGGCATCGAGCCCAAGCCGCTCCAAAGCACCCGCGACGACCCCACGCAGGCCCCACGGCAGACGCTGGCGCGCCTCGATGCGCACCAGGTCGGCCCGCGTGGGCAGCACGACGGCCTGACCGGTGGCCTCAACGAAGCGCGGATCGCGGCGCTCAACGCCGGCCGCGGTTCGGGTCCACCAGCGCACGCGACCATTCGGGCCGTCGACCGTGATCGGGGTCTCCAGCTGGGTGAGGCTGACGCGCCGCAAGCAGCCTGGTTTGCCTTGCCACGCCGCGCGGTCACGCCATGCAGCGCGGATCGCGGGGTCTGCGATCGCCTCGGCCGTGGTGCGGTCTGCGCCGACCGGCAGCACGCGCAGGGCGTCTCCGGCACGCTCGATGACCAGGCCCCACCGCAACACGCGGCCGTCGGGCGTGACCGAGGGCAGCGCCGCCAGAGGACACTGCAGCGGCCGGCCGGCGCCGCGATACCGCACCAGCCGCGGGGGCATATGACGGGCGTACCGTGGCCCGAGCAGCTGGTCGATGGTGACGGGCGTGAGGCCCTTGGACTGGATGGGGGCAGCGAACGCCTCTAGAGCGCGCGCGGTTGGGCACTGCAGGTCGGCGTCGACGCGCTCATCGCCCGGCAGTGCGACGATCTCTTGTGCGGAGAGTCGGTCACCCAAACGGGCGATGAGCGCGTCATGCGTCTGGCCGCGGGGCAGATGCGCCGCATGATCGGCGTGCAGGCTCCATAAGATAACCGGCCTCTCGGCATCGGCGGCGCGTCCGATGATGCGGAAGTCGACGGTGTCGCGGGGCCGCCATGCGCGCAGCGGCGTCAGCCCGATGCTGCCCGTCCATCCGCGCAGAGACGCGCTCATCGCGCTCAGCCCTTGGCGCATGGTGATCGGATTCTCGCGCCATGCTGCCGGGACGCGTTTGGGACCCAGCGCGACGGCGTGGCCTTCTTTGGCGAGTCGTGTGAGCACCGGACGGCGGGCCTCGTCGGCGTGGATCGTCGACCATTCTTCGGGATCGATGAAGAACGTCGCTACGAATCGGCGTGGGTGGGTCGCCGGGCCGGCCAACGCATCCAGAATCGCTGGGGTACAGCGCCCAAGCCCATCGATCGTAAGGGCCAACGTCGGCGTCGGCGAAGTCGCGCCGCGCAGATACACATGCTGCAGCACGTCCAGGCGCGCGGGTGGGGGCGCTGGATTGCCGCCGCAGCCAGCGAAGAACAGCATGCCCAAGGCGCCGAGCAGGCCGCGTAAGTCGAGGAGGTGAGGTGTCACCGAAAGACGCTAAAGTGCGCGGTCGCGACGCGCAAGCGGTGGACGTTAATGTAGGTCCTCGGGCAGGGTGCGCCCATGCTGGTTTCCTTGCTCACTTGTCTACTCCTTGGTTCACCCCCGGTGCCTATTGGCGCAAAGCACCACGCAACGTGGCTTTCTTTGCCGCCCGCGCCGGATAAACCGGGGCTGCTACGCGACGTGATCTGGCCCGCGCTGGGTGCCGGTGACGTGGGCGGTTGGTGGATTGAGCCGTCGCAACTGCCCCTCGAAAAATTGCTTCACACGTCCGCCCAGGGTGCTGGTGTGCTGTGGGCGACGCGCGAAGCCGAGACCACTGTTCAATTGCACCGCGTGCTCTTCGCGCCGGGCACCCACCTGATCGATACGCTGACGCTGCCCGAGACTGCGCCGACTGACGCGATCGTTGATGCGGTCCGGCTGCGCCTGCAGTTCGTGCTCTCTGCGTCGCAGACGGCAGGGGAGCTATGGAAGCCGGCCGAGCGCGCGCTGCCGATGCCGGTGCTCGTGTCGGTCGCCGCAGCGCATCGCGACGAGCTGGTCACTCGGCGGGCGCCGCCTGTCCCACGACGGACGGCGCGTGTCCCTGAGCCGCCGCCGGCGTTGCCCGTCGTACCCGAGGTGCCCGACGAGACGCTGGGCAAATCGGTCGATCGGCCGGTCGAAATGGGGGTGGGTTTCAACGCGATGGTCTCGTCAGGGGGCCTGGACGCGGGGCTCGCCGGACGGCTGGCCGTGCCGGTCGGGGCGCTGTGGTGGATCGGCGGCAGTGGCCGACTGTATCCGTTTCATGACGACAGCCGCGATGGCAGGCCGATCGGGATCACGGGCTACAGCGCATTCGTCGATGTCGAGCGGCAGCTGTGGATCGGGTCTGCCAATCGGCTCTCAGGGCGTATCGGCGCGGGTGTTGATGGGTTGTCGGTGGTCGGGGCGGGCGCACGCAGCGATGGGCCGCTGCCGGCGCTGAGCTTGTCGGTCCCGGCGCGTTTTGCGCTGTTTGGTCCAGTCGCGCTGGACCTGGACGCTGGGTTGACCTTTGGGTTGGGCGATCGCCGCGTTCTGCATGGCGACGACGTGCTTGCGTCGCGCGGATCGATTCAGGCCCGAATCGGGGCATTGTTGGGCTGGTCGGTGCGCTGAGCGCCGTGCCCGTCAGGCGCCATCGGTGATGGCCATCACCGGGAGCGTCAACGAACAGTGGAATATTGCAGCACGATGAGACACACGCCGACATGTGGGGGTCAATGAAGCCGAAGACCAAGCACGAACCCGGATCATCCCAGGAAGGGGAGCCCGTGAGCGCGGCCATGGCCAGGGCACCGACGACGACGGGCACGATGACGACGCGACCGTCGCGTGCATCTGAGGCGGGTCTCATCGAACGCCTCATCGCGGGCGAAGAGCGCGCCTATCGCGAGCTCTATCGCGCGCACGCTGCTGACATCTTTCGCGTGGGCCGCCAGTTCGTACACAGCGACGCCGAGGCCGAAGAGGTCGTGCAAGAGGTCTTCATCGCGGCGCACCGCTACATCGGCCGCTTCCGCGGGCAGTCGCGCCTGCGCACCTGGCTGTATCGCATCACGGTCAACCGGGCACTGAAGCGACGCCGGTGGTGGACGCGACGGCGTGAGGATGGCCCGAATGGGCTGGCCCGTCGCGTTGGTCGCGGCATCATGCCCGATGTGCACGCGGGCGATCGTGAGGCGCTGGACATCATCGCCGGCTGCCTCGATCAGCTCGAGGCCCGCAAACGCACCGTGCTCGTGCTGCATGAGATCGAAGGCCTCGACACCAAGGAGATCGCCGAGATCTTGCGGTGTCCGCGGTCGACGGTGCTGACCCGGCTGTCGCGCGCACGCGCCGAGATACTGAAGTTGGCGCGCCGCGCCGGAGTTCGAGAGTGATCGTGACCAGGGGTGGGGACGCCTGTATGCGGTCGAGTCTGCGGTCGAAGAGCTGGAGGGGGCGAGATGAGCAAGACCTCTGAAGAGGACAAAGTGCGTCAGCTGCTCGCGCCGGTGCGCGCGCATCAACCGCGTCTCAAGCCCGATCGCCAGGCAGCGATCTGGGCGCAAATCGAGGCACATCGCACCCGCGCCAGTCACACCCGCCCATGGCGTATCGCGTTTGCCGCGGCGGCTGTCCTGGCGGTCGGAGGCGCGGCCACCTGGATGATGCAGTCATCCGTAGCGCATCGTGACGCGGCGCGCCTTGCTGCGACGTCCATCGCAACGAATGCGCAGAGCGCGCGCCCCAAACTGCCGCTCGATCGGGTTGTCGATTGCAGCGTGACGCTGCCGTCGGGTGCGCAGTTGGACGTCACTGGGGAAGTTCGCGTGGTCAGCGCGACCGAGACGATCACTGCGCTTACGTTGACGCGCGGCGCCGTCACCAGCCGCGTGCCGACTTTGCCGGCCGCCGGTCGCTTCGTCATCGAGACACCCACGGCCGAGGTCGAGGTGAAGGGCACCGTATTTCGGGTCGCCCTGCGAGGGACGACCGCCACTGAGGTTGTGGTGGATGAGGGCCGAGTGGAGGTTCGCGCCCATGACGCGCGCCAGCCCCGTGGCGTGGACGCCGGACAGACGGTCATCATCGAGCCGACCACCCGCGACGGCGCCCAGCGGGCCGAGGCGCGCGGCGATCTGGTGCAGGCCTTCGACATCCGCAGAGCGCTGCTTGAGCAACTGCCCGATGACCTCACCCGCCGCAACCGCCTGCTCTCGCTCGGGCACGCCATCGACGAACGCGCGACGGGCTTCGCGGTCGCGTACTGGCAGCGGGTCGAGGCCCTGCATCAGTCTGGCGTACACGCCGATGAGTTCGCCTGGCGCCATGCGTCCGCTCTGCGCGCCGCCGGCCGCCTGGATACTGCTCGCGAGGCGGCCGCACGCTATCGCCAGCGTTTCTCCGACAGCCCCAGGGCTGCCGAGACCCGCAGTTGGTGACCTGAGCAAGCGCCGCAGCTGCGAACCGCCCAAAGAGTTGGGCAAGTGGCCTCTCGGGCGTTGCCTCCGCGGCGCCGCTCGAACTACCTTCAAATCCATGGGAGCACCGGCCGATCTTATTGATCATCTGCGACAGGCACGCCTCACGGATCGCGTGATCGGCCGAGTCGATGAGGCCTATCGGTCTGGCGGCGCCTCGTCGGCGGCTGAAGCGCTGGCGACGGCCGGTATCACGCGCGACCGCATCTCCAGCATCCTGCGGGACTATTCGCCGAGCGTGCGATCGGGATCGCGTCGGTACGGGCGGTCGGACGCCGACTCCCAGCGTGCGCCATCGGAGGCGGAACACCGGCCGACGTCGCCCAACGCCGTGCAGCCCACGTCTGAGCCCAGCGTTGATGACCTGATCTCGCGGCTGATGGACATCACGCCGCGCTTCGAGTTGCAGGGCGAGTTGGCCCGGGGCGCGATGGGGCGCATCCTAGCGGGCTGGGATCTGCACTTGGGCCGGGCGGTCGCCATCAAGGTGCTGCGCAAGAGCGCGGCGCGAGATCTTGACCGAGTCCGGTTCCTCGAAGAGGCCCAGGTCACCGGCCAGCTTCAGCACCCGAGCATCGTGCCGGTCTACGAGCTGGGTCGCATCCGTGGGCAGGTCGCGTTCGTGATGAAGCGGGTCGAGGGCCGCAGCGTGAAGAGCATCATCTCGGCCATGCGCAAGGGCGACGCCGAGGTGCTCGCGCAGTTCGGTCGCCCGAGAATTCTCAATCTATTTCATCAGCTATGCCTCGCGGTCGCCTTCGCGCATACCCGCGGCGTGGTCCATCGCGATCTCAAGCCGTCTAACGTGATGGTGGGCGACTTTGGTGAGGTGGTGCTGCTCGATTGGGGCTTGTGCAAGATCGTGGCGGAGGGCACCCGCAGCACCCGCTCGGTCAGCGATCGGTGGCAGACGGTGCACGGGCAGATCATCGGCACGCCGGCGTACATGGCGCCCGAGCAGGCGATGGGGCTCATCGATCAGGTCGATGCGCGCACCGACGTCTACGGTCTCGGCGCGATCCTCTATCACTTGCTGACGCTGTGTGCGCCGTTCTCGGGCAAGACCAACCGCGAGATCGTGCATCGGGTGCTGCGCGAGACGGTCATGCCCCTTCGAGAGCGGGCGCCCGAGCAGGACATCGATCCCGAGCTGAGCGCCATCGTGATGAAATGTCTCTCGCGAGATCAGCAGGCGCGCTTTGCGAACGCACGGGCGCTGGCCGATCGCATTACCGAATACCTCGACGTGCCCCGCGCCATCACGCAGGCAATGCCGGTGGCGTCGATGACGTCGTCTGCGGTCAAGCACCGCGCGATTGGTCTGGCTGCCGTCGCGCGTCAGCAGTCGCTGCTCGAAGACCTGGCGCTCGCACAGGACACGGTTCAGACGGCGCGCGCTGCGGTCTCGATCGGCGACGCGCCCGATCAAAAACGCGCGCTCTGGAGCGCCGAAGACGCGCTTGTGGCCGTGCACACCGAGTACGCGGACGCGTTCGCGGTGGCGATCTCGGCGCTCAGCCGCGCAGTGGCGCTCGATCCCGCCGATACTGACGCCAGCCGCGCGCTCTGCGACATGTTCATGGTGCGATACGAGGCGGCGCGCGCCTGCAACGATCCGGTCCGCACGGCGTACTTTCGGCGAATGCTTCGTGAGCATGACGATGGCCGGTTCGCCGTGCTCGTCAGCGAACAAGGCGCCGTCCACATCGACGTGTCGCCGCGGGGCGCGCAGGTCGAGCTGATCCGGATGCAAGAGCGCTTGCGCCGCCTTCAGGCAGGCACCGTCTATCAGCGCACCCAGGCGCCGTTGAGCCTCGACGGTCTCGCCGAGGGGCCTTACATTGTGCGGGTGCACGCGTCTGGGTATGAGCCGCTCACGGCACCGCTGCATATCAACGCGGGCGGCACGACCCGCATGCGTCTGCGTCTGCTGAGAGCCGGCAGCATTCCGCCCGATTTCGTGCATGTGCCCGCGGGCACCTTTCGGTTGGGCAGCCCGCGCAGCGCCCACGAGCCGCCTGGAGAGCATGCGCTGCCCGACTACCTCATCGGCCGCGTCCCGGTGACGAACGCGCAATACGCAGCGTTCTTAGACAGCGTCGCGGAGAGCAACCCCAGCGAGGCCGATCGCCGCAGCCCGCGCGCCCACGATGGCCGAACGCCAGCGTGGACGCGCGTAGGGGCGCAGTATCGGGTGCTTGAGGCCAAGGGTTGGCGGCTCGACGCGCCGGTGGTTGGCGTGCGGTTGGATGACGCCGCGGCCTTCTGTCGATGGCGCAGCGCGCAAGACGGCAAGACCATCCGGCTGCCCACTGAGCAGGAGTGGGAGAAGGCGGCGCGCGGCACCGAGGGGCTGCCATTCAGTTGGGGCCACACCTGGGAGCCCGCCTATGTGGCTGGTCCTGAGACCTGGCCACAGTCGCTGCCGCCGCCCGTCGGGTTGGTCAAAGAGGACTGCTCACCCTACGGCATGCGCGATACCGTCGGCGGCGTGCGCGAGTGGACCGCGACGGTCGTTCGCGGCGCCGAGCGGCGCGTGGCGGTGCGCGGTGGATCCTTCAAGACTGGCGGGGCGATGGGGCGGCCGCTGTGGCGCCGCGAGTTGGTGCACGCCGACGCCGTCTCCGTCGACGTTGGGTTCCGCGTCCTCCTCGAGATCTGAAACGCCCGCCGCGCGCGGCGTCGTGCACCCCGACAGATGACCAATTCAACGCGCTGCGCGCCCTCAAATGGGTCATTTGCAGGCCGTCATTCCATCGCCGGGGCGAGTGTGCCACCATCCCGAGCGCGTTGACCCGCACGCCAGATTTTGGGAGTCGCCTGTGACCGAACCGGCCATCATCGCCGCAGATCGTATGAATAAGCTCACCGACCAGCTCTGGCGCCGACTGGGCATCAGCGAGACGTTTGATCGTCTACTGGTCGGGCACATCGCCAGCGAGCCGGGCACATCCGACGAGCTCAAAGCGCGGGCGACTGAGGGCATGGGGGCCGGGGCGGCAAAGTTCTTCGGCCTGACTTTCGACAAGATCATCGATTCGCTGCTGCGCCGTGAAGTCATCCTGCGCGACGAAGACGACGATGTCCTGGGGTTGAACCCGGCGTTCGCGGTCAGAGTCGATGCCGCGATCGACGGTGAGCAGCAGGGGATCAGCCGGGTCGAGCCGACGCCGGGCGTGACTCAGGACGACCTCAAGGACCGCGCTGCTCCGCGGGCGCCGCGCTCGGCCAGCTCCGGTCGCGGGCGGGCCACCCATTCGCGCGAGACGGCCGCGCGGGCGACAGCGGCGCGGGTCAAGTCGGCGCAACCGCGCGCACGCAAGGCCAGCAAGGAGACGGCCGAGGGCGGCCCCGCGAAGACGCGGATCGCTCGGACGACGCCCGCGCGCAAGCCGACCGCGCCGCGCGCGACGATGGCGCAGCCGCGCCAGCTGTCGGCGAAGGAGCTGTTCAACACCCGCAAGCTCAATCGCTTGCTCGACAGCCTCGACGCGCCGCTCTTCAAGGATCAGGTGGGTCGCAAGCTCGAGCTGCGGGCGGGTGATCTCGAGCGATTCCTTGAGGTGACCGCAGCGCTCGACATCGTGCGCATGGTGCACGATGGCATGGTTGAGCTGCACTGGCGCGGACGTGAATTGGCGCGCACCACCGATGGTGATCGTCGCATGGCGCTGGTGGGCTTGGTGCGGGAGCTGCGAGAGCAGTCCAGCACTGCTGCTGCTGCTGACGAAGAGGGCTGAGGCCCAAGGGGCGGGCAGGGGTCGAGCCTCTCGAAAGCCTGCCCGGCGCAGATGCGGTCTCGCCTGAGGCCGAACCAGCGAGAGCGGCTGCGCTCGCCTAGAAGCGCTGCGCTCGCCCAGAAGCGCAGGGCTCGCCTAGAAGCGTCCGATGAACGCCGCGCCGCCCAACGTGGGGGTGACCGAGACGCTCGGACCATCACCATCATCTGTCAGGTAGTCGAAGATGAGCCACGCGCCGCCGACGGCGAGCACACCCGCGCCGACGGCGAGGCCGATGTGCTTTGCGTTCGCGCTTTCGCCCTCTTTGATGAGCGCCGAGACGCTCGGCTCACCCGGGCACAGCGCGCTGGGGGAGAGCCCGCGCTGCTGCTTGAGGTCTTTGCACAGCGCGTCGGTTTCACGGACCGCGTTGTTGCCATCCTCAGCGAAGCTGGCCGACAGGCCGGTCAACACGGTCGCGCCGACAAGGGCGCCGACGCCCGTCCACAGCTTCCACGATGGCGTGCCATTGCCGGCCGCGCCGACGGCAGTGCCGCCGTCGACGGCCGTGGCGGGCGTGAGCATGATCTTGATGGTCTCGGCGTCCTTGACCTGCACCGTCCGGCGCACGGTGGCGTAGCCATCGAGCTTGACTTCGAGTCGGTAGTCGCCACGCACCAGCTCGATGGTCGTCGGCGTATCACCCATGCGGGCGTCGTCGAGCATGACGGTCGCGCCGTCGGGCTGCGACGTGAACGTCATGCGACTCTTGGCAGATACTCGCACCGGCTTGGGCAACGGCTGGTTGGCGATGAACGCTGCGCCCGCGCGCTGGATGAAGGGCCCCGCCGGGACGCCCGCCGGGATGACGACTTCTTCGCGGGGGCGCTTGAAGCTGTTGGACGCGACGGCCACCCAGCTGAGCGTGAGCTTGAGATCGGGGCCTTGCGACTCGAGCTTCGCCCAGATCAGCTCGTCGGCTTCGAGTATCTGCCCCACCTGCGCCATGCACGCCGGGGTCTCGTCGAAGCACGAGAACGAGATGCGGGCTTCGGGCACGTTGAGGCGCACGTCGCCCTTGTCGGTCAACCCGTTCTTGGACAACGCGCCGCGCAGAGCGTCGAGAAGCTGACGGCCTTCGGCCTGCCGATCAGGCGCCTCGACCGGCATGATCGCCACCGTCGTCGCGTGTGCGACAGACGCCAGCGCGACAGACGCGAGCGCGAAAGACGCCAGCGCGAAGTTCAGAAGCAGTGAGTATCGCATTGGGGTGACGGTAGCACGCTCGCCCCACGTGGGGAACTTCCGAAACAGATGCAGCGCACAGTCCTCGCGGGCACCGTCCAGCCCAGCAGAAGAGCGTTGATCTGGCACGGCAGAGTCGACCTTCGAGCGCTTGGCTTGTTGACGGCGACGGGCGGTGACGCCGTGATGGCGGCGACCTACATTGGTCTACAGGGATCGCGCCAGCGCTCCAGGCACCAAACAGCTGACGGGGTGGGCAATCTTTGCGCGGGCCTATCAATCTTGCGCGCTCGCCCTTACCATCCGGGCATATGCGGTGGATGCTCTGGGCGGCAGCGCTGGGGACGAGTGCGGCGAGCGCCGCGCCGTATGACGTGCCGCCCTGGCCGACCAACGCGCGCTGGCACCTCAGTGCGCAAACTACTTTTGATTCGACACGATGGCAGGGCGTGCAGACGCCTTTGGAGCGCACCGATGTGCAGCAACGGCTGCGCCTGTCGGGGTGGCCCATGCGCCAGGACAACGGGCGCCCGCGGCTGAGCGTGCAGCTCGACTTGACCGTCGGTTCAGACCTGGGCCCCGAGCCCGATGCCTTCGAGTCGATGCCCGACGGCCGCCGCGTGGCCCTCGACCTGATGCAGGCGAACCTGAAGCTGCACGACCTCGGCGGTCGGGTCGACGTGCTCTTCGGGCGCACTTGGTTTCTTGACGCGCTGGGCGCCGACGCGCTGGACGGGGTGGTCGTTCAGGGTCGCCTCGCCCCCCATTTTCTCATGGAGGTGGGCACTGGGCTGGCCGTTCGCCGCGCGTGGTCGCTCTTTGGGCCCGACCTGTTCAGCCCCGACGGCACGCGCTTGCCCGATACGCGCGGTCAGGTGATTCGCGCCCGGCTTGCCACGCATGGGCTGTCATGGCTCGACGCCTCGGCCGGCCTGACGCGGCAGTTTGACGACGCCGTGCAGGTGCACCGGGCGGCCGGCGCGCTGCGCATCGGCCCCCAAAGGCTGCATCTCGACACCCTGGGACGCTACGATTTGATTCAGCGCCGTGTCAGTCGGCTTCGCGCCGCCGCAGGGCATCGATCGCGGCACCTGTCGGCCCGCGCGGGGTGGCGTCGAAGTCGTCCAAGCTACAGCGCCGACAGCATCTGGAACGCCTTCGTGCCCGTCGCCCATGACGCCTGGTTCGCCGACGCGCAAGGCCGGCTCGGCGCCTGGACGCTGGCGGCCGACGGCGCGGTTCATCTGTATCCGCCTGGCGACGCGACCGCGCAGACGCCGGGCCTGCCCATCCCGGTCGCTGCGCCCGATGCTGAGACCGAGGCGGCCTTTGACGTGGGGGCGCGCGTTGAGCGGACGCTCTCTTGGGGATCGCTGGGCGCGACCGCCCGGCGCGCGGACGGCTTTGGTGGCGCGCGCACGTATGGCGACGTGTTCACCCGGCTGCCCATGCCGACGATCATGGGGCGCGTGCCCGGCGAGCTGCGCGCGCGAGTGGGCGGCGTGCGGTACGTGCCCACGATCGGTGCGGTGCCGGTGACCTCGGGTTGGGCCTTGCTGGCCGGCTCGTGGCGCCCCGAAGAGACGATGCGCCTCGACGCGGTCGCCGAATGGCACGCCTCGAATCAGGTCGCCAGTCGCCTGCGGATCATGGGCCGTTTGACCCTGGAGGACTGGTGGTAGCCGCTCCGCTTCTCGCGCTCGTCTGGACCGTCCTCGCGGCGCCGGCTTGCCTCGCGTCGCCGATCTATCCGTCACCGGTCTATCCGGGGCCGACGCCGGGCGCGATCGCCCATCACGCGAAGATCGCCGGGCAACCGTGCGTGCAATGCCATCCGCAAGGGCTCACCTCGCGATCGAGCAGCGACCGCCTCGCGATGGGCAGCGGGCTGCTGTCGGCGCCCCCCGCGCTGAACTTCGATCACGCCGCGCATCGCCAGCGCGGGGTCGACTGCGCGGCTTGTCATGGCGCGCTGGGCTCAACTTGGCCGAAGAAGGCGCAGTGCGCGACCTGCCATGACGTCGAGCGCGTCGATCAATGTGTGCAGTGTCACCCCGCCGATCCCAGCGGTCGCGTGCGCACCCAGTGGCCGCGTGGTCGCCTGGTGCCCACGAGCCATGGGCCCAACTTCGCCCGCGATCATGGCGTCGTCGAACCTGAGAAGTGCGCGACCTGCCACGCGCCGCCCGACTGTCAGCGGTGCCACCTGGGCAACCTGCGCCCCCTGCAGATTCACCCGGCCGACTACATCAGCAGCCACGGCCCAGATGCGCGCCGCGGCGTGCCCGATTGCGCCGGCTGCCACCGCCCGCAGACCTTCTGCGTGGGCTGTCACGCCCAGAGCGGGCTGACGCAGAGCGCGCCGCGTCGGGCGTTCGGCTTCGATCAGGCCGATCGCACGCGCTACCACCCGCCGGGCTTCGTCGGCGCCCTCGGCGGCGTGCCGGGGCCCGGTCACCACCGCCTCGCCGCGCGCCGATCGCTGGACACCTGCGTGAGCTGTCATCAAGAGACCGACTGCGTCCGCTGCCACAGCGCGGGGGCCACCGCCCGCATCCGAGCGACACCGCACCCGCCTGGGTTCGCAAATGATTGCCGACGCTTGCGCGATATCAACCCGCGCGGCTGCCTGAAATGCCATGCCGGCGGGGTGGACCAGCTGTGTCGCTGACTGCGCCGCTGACTTTGTCGCTGAGACTGGCCCTGAGCATGTCGGCTGTGCTGTGGGCGGGCTGTGGTGCGGACGACGCGGCCATCGCGCCCGTCAATCCACCCCGCCCGGTGACCTGCCCGAGCATGCAAGACCTCGCGCCCAACGCCCTGAGCCTGCTGCGCGCCGGTGAGCTGCCGGGCCTCAAGCGGTTGCTGGGCGAGCGCATCAGCGATGACGAGATCTCGGCGCTCATCGATGCGGCGCTCACGGTCATCGAGTCGCTGCCCCTGCAAGACCTGCAGCGCCTCTTGAGGCTGGGATCGGATGCGCGTGTCTCGGCGCTCCTGCCCTCGGTCGCGGCGCTGATTCGATTCATGCTCGACGCCCCCGCCGATCTTCCGCGCGACGGCTTGTATCGGGCGATGGGCCGCCTGCTGCGCACCTGCGATGGCGACACCGTGCTGACCGCGTTCGAGCGCCTGATCGCGGCGCCCGAGCTGCCCCAGGTGCTCGCTGATCTGGGCGCGACGCTGGCGCTGGGTCCCGTGCAGAGCGTGCTCGCCGAGTCGGGTGGCTTTGGTCGGCGCGGCATCACGGCGTTGCTATGCAATATCGGCGCGACGCTGATGACGCCGGAGTTCGACTTTGAGCGCAACGTGCGCGGGCCGCTGGGCGCGCTGCCGGCGCTGCCCCTCGATGAGCCGCCCCTGCTCGATCTGCTCGATGGCCTGGGCGCGGTCCTCGCCCCATCGAAGGCCGCGCTGCCGGCGCTCGCCGATCTGATGTGCTGCGAGGCGTATGGCGTGTCGACCTGCGCTGCGATCCCGCCGGGCGCCGAGCCGCTCCCGGGCGATCCGGTGTTCACCTGGCTGCTCTACGATCTCTTCGTGGCGGATCAGTTCGACGTGCAGGGCCTGCTGGGTGACGCGGGCGCCTTGCTCGCTGACCCAACGCTGCGCGAGGCCGTCGCGCCGCTGGGGGCCGTGGTTCGCCAGCTGGCAGACGACGCAGATCTGCGGGCGACGCTGACCCGGCTCGTCGCCACGATTTTGGAGCCCGCGGTGGTCGCCGAGGTGCTGCCCGATCTGGCCCTGCTGCTTGAGAGTGGTGCGCTGCTGGAGCTGATCGGGGTGGTCGACGCCATCGGCAACGGCTGTGATCCGGAGGCGATGTGAATCAGGTTTGTCGCCTGCTGTGTCTGGTGCCGTGTCTCGTGGCCGGCGCGCTGATGGGCGCCGCCCAGGCCAGCGTCTACGACCTATATGGCTTCACCCCCCGTGGTCGCGCCATGGGCAACGCGCAGACGGCCGATGCCGATGACTTCTCGGGGGTCTTCTACAACCCCGGCGCCCTCACCCGGCGCAAGCAGATCGTGGTGGGAGCCGGGCTGGTGCACACCCGCCCGAACCTGACGATCGATCGCGAATATCGCCTCGAGACCCAGCGCGAAGTGCCCAGCGTGCTGCCCGACGCGTTCACCGGAATCAACATCGGCGCGCTCTTCCCCTTGGGGCGTAAGTTCGGCGATCGGGTGGCCATCGCAGCGAGCATGTACCTGCCGCTGCTGCGCCTGCTCAGCGCATCATCTGTCGACGCGCAGGTGCCGCAGTTCTATCGATACGAGCAGCAGCCCGACAAGTTCGTGTTCCTCGCGAGCGCCGCCTTCGAGGTCACCGACTGGCTCAGCGTGGGTGCGGGCGTGCAGGTGCTCGCGAGCCTCGACGGGCAGATCGATCTGGGCGTCGAGTTGGCGAATCGACGCGTCGCGCGCCGGGCGTTGGTGGTCGACATCGCGCCCACAGCGTCCGCGGTGCTCGGCATGCTCGTCACGCCCACCAAGGGCCTGCGGTTCGGCCTGAGCTGGCGCGACGACATCCAACTCGACTACGCGTTGCCCGGCGAGATCACCATCGACAACCTGGTGAGGCTCGATCTCGCGCTGTCGGGCACCGTCCTCTTCACGCCGCAGACGCTCAGCGGCGGCGTCGCGTGGGAGCCCGCGCTCGGCTGGACCCTCGCGGCCGATGTCTCTTGGCTGCGCTGGTCAAAGGCGCCTGATCCGTCGCCCACGGTCGCGATCGATCTCAGCGGCGAGATCCTTGAGGGGCTCGGGCTGGGCGATCGCATCGACATCCAGAACGGGGCGCCGGTCGATCTGGGCTTCCGCGACATCATCGAGGTGCGATTGGGCGCTGAGTATTTGCCGCACGCGCAGATCGCGACGCGCCTGGGCTACATCTATCGGCCCACCCCTGCGCCGGTACCAACGGGGGCCTTCAACCAGATCGACCCCAACGCCCATGTGCTCTCGGCCGGCTTCGGCTTCACGTTCCGCGATCCCCTCGAGGTGCGCGAGAACCCGGTGACCATCGACTTCGTCTACCAGGCGACGCTGATGCAGTCCCAAGCCGTGCAGCAGCGCGCCGGCGACGCTGACCGGGTGGGCAACTACATCGCGGGCGGGGCGGTCCACAGCTTCGGGCTCGCCTTCCGGCACGACCTATAGTTCCTCACAAAGCCGCGGTGCTCGCACTCGGCCGCCTTCGGCGACACCTCCGTTTCTCCTCGCTTCGCTCGTTCGTCTCTCCAGTGGTCCAGCCTGGGCTGGACCACGAGCACTGCGCTCCGGGGCACTCTTTGCGTTGCCTATCCGGCACAAACCTTTTGACCGTCGGGCGCTGCGTCTCCACGATGCGCGCCATGAGCCAAGCAAAAGAGATCAAGCGGCGGCGCACGTTCGCCATCATCAGCCACCCCGACGCCGGTAAGACGACGATCACCGAGAAGCTGTTGCTGTTCGGGGGCGCGATTCAGATGGCGGGGGCGGTGCGCGGGCGGCGCTCAGAGAAGCACGCGGCGAGCGACTTTCTGAAGATGGAGCAGGAGCGCGGCATCTCGGTCTCGACCGCGGTGATGAGCTTCGAGTTCAAGAACTGCGCGGTCAACCTGCTCGACACGCCCGGCCACGCCGACTTCTCCGAAGACACGTATCGCGTGCTCACGGCGGTCGACTCGGCGCTGATGGTGCTCGACCACGCCAAGGGCGTCGAGGGCCGCACCAAGGCGCTCATGGACGTGTGTCGCATGCGCGATACGCCGGTGGTGACCTACGCGAACAAGCTCGACCGCGAGGGGCTCGACCCCTTTGAGCTGATGGAAGACATCGAGAAGACGCTCAACATCGTCTGCGCGCCGATTACCTGGCCGATCGGAATGGGGCAGCGCTTCGCGGGCATCTATGACCTGGTCGGCAAGCGAGTGATCTTCTACGAGCCGGCGCGCCGCGGGCTCAAGAACGACATCGTCACCCTCGAAGATCTCGACGATCCGCGCCTCGACGATTGGGTGGGGCCGGCGCAGGCCGAGAAGCTGCGCGAAGACATCGAGCTGCTCGGCGCGGTGGAGCCCTTCGACAACGAGGCCTTCCTCGCTGGGGCGCAGACGCCGGTCTTCTTCGGCAGCGCCATCAACAACTTCGGCGTGCAGGAGCTGCTCGACTACTTCGTCGATATCGCCCCGCCGCCGCAGTCGAGGCCCACGTTGACGCGCCGCGTCGAGCCCGACGAGCCCAAGTTCAGCGGCTTCGTCTTCAAGATTCAGGCGAACCTCGACAAGGCGCACCATGACCGCATGGCGTTCGTGCGCATCACGTCGGGCCGCTACCAGCGCCGCATGAAGCTGCGCCATGTGCGCAAGGGCAAGGACATCTCGGTCAACAACGCCACCACCTTCCTGGCGCGGGACCGCGTAGTCGCCGACGAGGCGTTTGCCGGCGACATCATCGGCATTCACAACCACGGTGGGCTGCGGGTCGGCGACACGCTGACCGAGGGCGAAGACCTCAAGTTCACGGGCATCCCGGCCTTCGCGCCCGAGCTGTTTCGCCGCGCGCGGCTGCTCGATCCCATGAAGGCCAAGGCGCTGCTCAAGGGGCTCGAGCAGCTGTCCGAAGAGGGGGCGGCGCAGTTCTTCCGGCCCATCGAAGGCAGCGACTACATCCTCGGGGCGCTGGGCCAATTGCAGTTCGACGTGATCCGCTCGCGGCTCGAGAACGAGTACCGCGTGCGCGCTGCGTTTGAGGACGTGCCTTTGCAAGCCGCTCGCTGGGTGATGGGCGCTGACGATGACGTCGATGACTTCGTGGCGAAGAACGCGCGGCGCATCTTCAAGGACATCCACGGCAACATCACCTACATCGCGCAGAGCGAGTGGGCGGTGAACTACGCCGCCGAGCAGAACCCGAAGTTGAGCTTCCACAAGACGATGGAGATCTGATCGGGTCGGCGCTGCGCCTTTGCGCTCCGCCTCGCTTGGCGCCCCGCCTTGCTCACCTTGACGCTTCGTCTCTCCTGATCCGGCGCCCGCGATGCTGCGCTGCAAGAAGAATCCCGCCCCAGCCAGGTCCAGAATGTTGCAGTGCAGTAGCGCTCCAGCACGCAGTGCGCCAGACTGCC
>JBNMOZ010000046.1:0-17416 GCA_051276005.1 Bradymonadia bacterium
GCCCGGCTCGCGCACGTTGCCGACCACGACGACCTTCTTGGAGTTGAACTCCTTGATGAGCACGCTGACCTGCGGATCGCGGATGAAGCCGTCTTTGAGGCGCTGGGTCAGCTCGGTCGCCAACGTATTGGGGCTCTTGCCGCCAGCTTCGATTTGGCCAACGAGGGGCACCCGAATGGTGCCGTCGGCGCCCAAACGGTACAGGCCGGAGAGCTCCTTTTCTTGGTAGACGCGCACCTCGACGACGTCGCCCGGGCCCATGGCCGCGCTGGATTGCAGCTGGGTCAGATCGGGCGTCGGTGGCGGCTTGCGCGCAGCGGCGCTGTGGCCACAGGCGCTCAATACGGCCGTCAGTCCAGTGAGCAGCAGCGCGGGCAAGAGTGTCGTGATGTGGTGTTTCATCGTCGCAATCGACCCCGATGGGGCCCCGTGAATCTCAGCGGAGAGTCTCAGGACTGCCAGCGCGCGATCAACTCTTCGGCCAGCGCTTTGTAGGCAACGGCCCCGCGCGCCCGGGGCGCATGGGTGAAGATGCTCTCGCCCGCGGACTGTGCCTTGGCCAGCGCGCTGTTGACTGGGATGATCGTGTCGAGCACCCAGTCGCCGAAGTTGTCGATCAGCGCGTCGCCCACGCTGGCGTTGAGTTGCGTGTTGCGGGCGTCGAACCGCGTACGCAGGATGCCTTCGACCTCGATCGGATGCCGCAACCGCGTCTGCACCACCGCCACCGCGTCGAGCAGATCGGCGACGCCCTCGAGCGCCAAAATACTCATATCGCAGGGGACGAGCACCGCATGGGCCGCGAGCAGCGCGTTATGCGTGAGCGTGCCGAGCATCGGTGGGCAGTCGATGAGGATCGTGTCGTAGCGCGTCATCGCCGTGGTCAGCGCGTTTTGCAGCACCGTCTCGCGACCAATGCGGCTGACCAGCTGCGCCTCGGCCTCGCCCAGCCCCTTATCGGACGCCGTGACGTGCAGGCCTTCGATCGAGGTCGGGATGATCGCGTCGAGCAGGTCGCGGGGCCGCTCCGAGAGCAGGATCTCAGAGATGCGCACGGGCGCCACACCCACGCAGGATCGCAGCGCGGCGCCGACGTGGCCCTGGGGATCGAGATCGATGAGCAGCACGCGGTGATCTGGGCGCTGGGCCAGCGCGCACGCGAGGTTGACGGCGGTGGTGGTCTTGCCGACGCCGCCTTTGCGCGCCGCGACGGCGATGACGCGGGCTTCTCGGTCGCCGAGGGCGTGCTCGGCGTCGCTCTGGCCGCGGAGTCTCCGCAGCCGATCGCCGAGCAGCGAGCGTACGCTGCGGGTGTCCATGAGCGGGCCTAACGGCGCAGGCTGTCGGTGCCCGTGATGGGTCCGGTGATGGCCTGAATCGCGCTGCGCACGATCGGGTGGCGAAGCACGTCGTCGAACTGTGCAGGGCGCTGGACGCCGTCTGGGCTGATCGCGATGAGGCGCACATCGTTCGATCCGCCGCGGACCGCCGCGGCAAGCTGCTCGGGCGTGACGCCGGCGAGGGTCACGTCGAAGAACACGAAGTCGGGGCGGAAGTCAGCGAGCAAGCGACCGGCATCGAACGCGTTGCTGGCGTGCTCGACCGTAAAGGCGTCGCTCTTGGTCGACCCGTCGTCGACCAGGGCATCGAGGATCGAATCGACCACATCGGCGTTATCGTCGATGATCAGGACGCGGCGGGCCTCGTCTTTCTCGACGCGCACTTCCCACTGCATCGGGATACCACTGCGCCGACAAAAATCTTCGAGGTCGGCGCGCATGATGCGTCGATGCCCGCCGGGGGTCTTGTAGGCCTTGATGCGGCCTTCTTCGATCCAACGGATGATCGTCATCGGCGTTACGCGGCAGAACTTAGCCGCGGAGTGCGTCGAGAAGACGTCAGGAATGCTCTTGGCCATGACGATTGCTCCCGGAACCGAGGACGCCGCCTGCCAGCAGGTAATCCTCATGTGCGTTACTGGACTTATATGCGAATTTCACCTTCAAAGGGAACCGCGCAATGCCACAGTGCGCGCCCTGGCCTTGCTCACCTCAGGAGCGCTCTCCTATGATTCGCCACTTTTTGCAGTCCTGTACAGCGCGGGGCGCGTTTTACAGGAACATTGAACGGGGGAGGCGCATGGTGCGCAATATTCTTGGGTTATGGCTGACGATGTTCATCGGAGTGATGGGTGTCGGGTGCGACGACGCCGATCCCGCCGGAAACGGCTGCGCGGTCGACATCGATTGCGCGCGGGGTCAGGTCTGCGAAAGCGGCGCCTGCTCCATTATTCCGTGTGCCCGCCTGGGCGATTGCCCGGGCAGCGGTCGCACGTGCTTGTTTGGGGTCGAGACCTGCTCGCCCAAAGAATGCGCTGACGTGCTCGACGGCGTCGAGCTGAGCTGCCCCGCCGAGCGCCCGCTCTGCGTGGAGAGCGGCGCATATCCCAAGACCTGCGTTGTCGAGGTCGCCTGCACCGACGGCGCGTCCTGCGGCGGGCTCGAGGGCGACGGCTGGGCATGCTGCGGCGGCGTCTGCAGCCAGAGCTGCGCCGATATGTTCGTGTCGAACGTCGACATGGGCGGCGTCGTCGACGTCGGCGTGACCCCCGATGGTGGCGTGCAGCCCGACGGCGGGCCGCCGCCCGATCTGGGCCCCCCAGCCGAGCTGGGCCTGTGCAGCAGCTGCCAGGACAGTGAGGAATGCGCCGCCAGCCTGGGCGAAGGCGCCCGCTGCACCGCGCTGGGTGCCGATGGCGCGTTCTGCGCGAGCGCCTGCGAAGGCCCCGCCGACTGCCCGGCCGGCTACCGCTGCGAAGCGAACGGCCTCAACCTGTGCCTGCCCGAGAGCTTGCGCTGTGTGGAGTGCCTGCGCACGCCCTGCGTCGACGGCCAGGTGTGCGACACCCGCTCCGGTGAGTGCGTCGCACCCAAGGGGCCCTGTGGCCCCTGCGCCGACGACGCCGGCTGCATCGACGGCCTGACCTGCGCCGACGCAGAGAACGGCCGCTTCTGCCTGTCGCCCTGCCCCGATGGCATGTGCGCCTCCGAAGGGTTCGCCTGTGAGGCCGGCGCCTGCCAGCCCGAGAGCGGCCGCTGCGATCCCTGCGGCGGGCAGTGCGCCGCAGATACGCCTTTCTGCATCGAGGCGAGCGGCCAATGCGGCCAATGCGGCATCGGGGTGCCCTGCACCGACGGCCTCAGCTGCGACCTGGCCAACAACACCTGCGTCGAGAGCGAAGGCTGCTTGAGCGACCCCGACTGCCAGAACGCCGACACCCCGGTGTGCTTCAACGGCGCGTGCGTGGCCTGCCTGCAAGACAGCGACTGCCCGCCGCGCAACGCCTGCACCGCCCAGCAGCAGTGCGAGCCCGACCCGTGCCGCGGCGTCGAGTGCCAGCGCGGCTCGGAGTGCGTCGCCGCGACCGGACGCTGCAACCCGGGCTGCCAGGCGGCGGCCGACTGCCTCGATCCCGCGACGATGCAATGCAACGTCGAGACGGGGCAGTGCTTCTTCACCAACGGCACCTGCGACATTGGGGGCGGTGACGCGGTCTGCGCCCCGGGCAGCACCTGCACGCCGGGCCTCGACCCGAACGTCGGCGTCTGCGACTGCGCGCTCCAGGATCCGGCGGACCCCGCCAGCCCCCAACGGATCATGTGCCACACCGGCCAGATGTGTACGCAGTTCCTCCCGGATCTGCCCGGCTGCTGCGGTGGCTGCGGGTTCTTCTAGGACCTCTCGAGGCCACCGTGCTCGCGCTCCTCGGGCAAGCACGAGAAGACGATGGAGGCCGAGATGACCGAGCGCGTCATCGAAGGCTTGCGCGCCGCCAACATCGCGCCGCCCGCGATCCTGCATCGGTCATTGCTGGCGATGGGCGATTGCAGCGCCTGAGGGGTGCGGCGTCGCTTGCCACAGACCTGCCCTGCGTGATTGATTCCGCGCGCATCGTCGACCCGCCCAAGGACCGTCATGAAATCCGCATCCAACGTCATCGCCGTGCTCTGCTACCCCAAGGATCCGCGCAACGTCGGCGTCGCCATCCGCGCGGTGGGCAACCATGGGCTGCGCGGGCTGCGCATCGTGTGCGACGTGCCCTTCGAGCGCCGCGAGCTTGAGGCGTTCTCGAGCAACTACTTCCACGAAGTCGACGTGCAAGAGTTCAGCGACCTCGACGAGGCGCTGGCGGACTGCGTGCAGGTCATCGGCACCAGCCGACGCAACCGCGATCCCCTGGCGCCGCCGTCCTGGCCCGCCGCCGGCGTCGGTGCTCGGCTCGATCCTAAAGGCCCCGTCGCGATCCTCTTCGGCAACGAGCGCACCGGCCTGGTCAAGTCTGAGGTCGATCGCTGCCAGGCGATGGTCTGGATCCCGACCGCCGAGACCGTGCCGTCACTCAACTTGAGCCACGCGGTCGCGGTCATGGGCTACGAGCTCGCGCGGCCGTCGGTCAGCGCCGAAGATGACGCCGCGCTCGACGGCCCGGCGGTCGTGCCGCCCGAGCAGCCGCGCACCCCGATCAAGGCCCGCGAGGCGTTTTATCGACACGCGTTCGACGTCACCACGGCCATTGGCTATCCGCCGGGGCGTACGCCCGAGCTGTTTACGCGCCGCATGCGCCGAATTCTCATGCGCGCCAACCCCAACCCGCTCGAGTACGGCCTGTTCGCCGGCGTGCTCAGCGAGATGAAGCGCCTGTCGAGCTACGTGCCGCGCCATTTGGGCGGGCGCGCGCCCGAGCCCACCGACGAAGGCTGAGTTGGACGACGAAGGCTGAGTGGACGGCGAGGCCTGCGTCAGGGCGCGGTCACGGCGAGAATCTGGCCCCGAAAGTCACCCACATACAGCGTGCCGTCCGCCCCGACGCCGAAGGTCGAGGGGTTGAGATCGAACTGTCCGAGCGACCACGCTTTGGCTTCGGGGATGCGTGGGGTCTGGCCCTTTGCGGACAGAGCCTTAGGCGGCAGGTCCAGCGCCCAAAACCGCCCGCTGCCGAAGTCGGCGAAGACGTACTTGCCCTTGAGCGCCGGCACCGCGGATCCGGTGTAGACGAACCCGCCCGTCACTGAGTTTCCATCGCCGCGCGGGTAGGCATAGATGGGGTCGACCATGCCCGCTGCCGTGCAGGCCTTGCTGGCGGGGAAGCACGCATGCGCCTCGCGGATCGCCCAGCCGTGGTTCTCGCCGCGCCCCACGATCGTGATCTCTTCCCAAATATTCTGGCCCACGTCGGCGACGACCAGCCGCCCGTCAGGCGCGAACGAGTACCGCCATGGGTTGCGCAGCCCGTAGGCCCAAATCTCGGGCCGCACGTCGGCGATGCCCACGAAGGGGTTGTCCTTGGGTACGGCGTACGGCAGCGGCCCGTCGACGTTGAGGCGCAGCATGTTGCCCAGCAGCGTCTTGCGGTTCTGGCCGTGCCCGTGGGGATCGTTCGCCGCGCCACCGTCGCCGAAGCCCACGTACAGCATGCCGTCGGGGCCAAACACGAGCTGCCCCGCGTCGTGATTGGGATAGGGCTGCTCGACCTCGAGCACCGTGCCCACACGGGTCGGCTTCGAGGTGCGGGGATCCGGCCCGGCCTTCCACGCGTCGATGCGCGTGACCCGCTTGCCGTCCACATCAAGGCTGTAGTTGAGGTAGAGCCGCCCGTTCTTCGCGAAGTCGGGATGAAACGCCAGCCCAAGCAGGCCCTGCTCGCTGCGCGTATTGACCTTGATGTCGAACCACGCGCCGCGGGTCTTCTTCGCCGGATCGAACCAGATCGCCTGGCCGGTCTTCTGCAAAATGATCAGCACCGGTGCGCCCGGCACGGCCTGAATGTCGGTGGGCTGGTCGACGCCGTCGAGCACCGTCGTCAGCGTCATGGGCAGCGCCCGCCGCTGGGTGTCGAGGCCCGACGCCGCCTTCGCGGCCAGCGCCGTTGCGCGGGAGGGGGCGTCTCGGGCCTTCGCCGGTTCGGCAGACGAGCATCCCAACAAGAACGTGGCGATGAACAGGTGGCGCATGGTGTCCCTTTGGCAAAGCGAGCAAGGTATGGCGTAGGTACGACGAGGTGAACAATACCCCAGCGGTCGCGTCCGCGGGCACGTCCAGGACAAGGAGTGAAGATGCGTGCGCAATGGATTTTGACGGGTGCCTTCGTGACGCTGGCGGCGGGCTGCAATGGGCTCGACGACAATGACTGGGGCAGCGGAAGCATCGATGACTTCAGCGACTGTCCGTGCACGTACACCGTCACGGGCGACATCGACAGCGACCTGCGCGGCATCTCGTCGCTGTTCGAGACCAACGCGCGGGGCGACAAGGCCCCCTACCGAGGCGGGCCCGCCAGCCTCGAGATCGACTGCGCCGTCGGCCCCCGCGAGTCGTCCAACAAGGGCCTGGTCATCGTGCTCGACGACTTCCGCGGATCCGGCAGCTACCCGCTCTCGGCCTCGGGCGTGCTCGATCCCAGCTCGATGGCCTTGTTTCCAGCCAACTTGAGCGAACAAGCCTTTGTGCCCGTCGAAGGCAGCAACTGCTTCATCGATATTTACGAGTATCGCGGCGGCGACTTTGTCTGCGAAGACCTGCGCCTGCCCAGCGGCGAAAAGATCGCCGTCGTTGGCCGTTTCAACTGCGGCTGACGGCGTCAGAAAACCCCCACCAATCAAGCGCTTGCCCTCGGCGCGCGACTCAAGCATCATCTCGCGCTCTCTCGGAGGTGCTCTCATGGATGATTCGAACCCGCCCGCAGCAGTCGCGGCCCCGGTTGTGCTCAACCCGCTCTCGCTCACGGGCGCTCAGCGGCGAACCCTGCGGGGTCTCGGTCATCATCTGCGGGCGCTGGTGCAGATCGGCAAAGACGGCGTCACCGCTGGCTTGGTCTTGGCGACGTGCGAGGTGCTCGAAGATCACGAGCTGATCAAGATCTCGGTCAACACTGAAGCCCCGCTCAACCGCAAGGAAGCCCCGCAGCTTCTGGCGACGGCCGTCGGCGCGCATGTCGCGCAGGTCATTGGGCGCACGGCGCTGCTGTATCGGCGTCGCTTCGACGAGCCGATCATCGAGCTGCCTGGCGTCGTCATGGAGGCCCCGCAGCCCGCCAAGCCCAAGCCCAAGCCGAAGGCCAAGTCGAAGGCCAAGTCGGCAGAGCCCAAGGCGACGCGTGCCAAGGGACGATCGAGATGATCCTACAGATGGATGGCGAGCACCCCTCGCCGTACCGGATTGAACGTGCGGTCGGGTTTCTCAACGAGGGTGGCGTGTTGGCCATCCCCACCGACACGACCTACAGCCTCGCCTGCCGGCCAGATCGCAAGGCCGCTGTCGATCGGCTGCGCGCCTTGCGCCGCCTCGACGCCAGCAAGCCGCTCGCGCTCATCTTCAGCGATCTGCGCCACGTCAGCGAGCATACGCTGGTCGACGATCAGGCCTTCCGCGTCTTGCGCCGCCTGCTGCCTGGGCCGTACTGCTTCATCCTCGAAGCCAACCGCAAGCTGCCTCGCTTCATCGGCGACAAGCGCAAGCGCGTCGGCATTCGGGTGCCCAACCACGCGATCCCGCAGGCGCTCGTCTCCGCGGTGGGCCTGCCGCTGATCGTGACCAGCGCCATCGACCCCGAGTCGGGCCTGACGCTCTTCGATCCGTGGACGGTCGAATCGACCTTCGGCCACGCCCTCTCGGCCGTGCTCGACGGCGGCGACGTGCCGGGCGAGTTCTCCAGCGTGGTCGACCTGACTGGCGATGAAGCCAAGGTCATCCGCGAAGGGCTGGGTGACTGCGCAGAGTTTCTGTGACCGGAGGCCTCAATGAGCGCTGAGAACACGCCCACCGCGCAAATGCGCAGCACCCAGGTCGACCTGACCGGCCTGATGAAGGTGCTCGGGCAAAACCTGTACAGCACGCCCGAGGTCGCCGTGCGCGAGCTCGTGCAAAACGCCCACGACTCCTGCGTGCGGCGCCGCCTCGACTCCGGCGATGACGCGGCCGAAGCGCATTTTCGCGACGCCCAGATTACGGTCATCCCCAACGCCAACGACGGCACGCTGACCATCGTCGACACCGGCTCCGGCCTGACCCGCGACGAGATCATCCGCGATCTGGCCACCGTCGGCGCGGGCGCCACGGGCCGCGCCCGCCTGGCCTACAAGAGCACTGAGCTGATCGGGGCCTTCGGGCTCGGGTTCTTGTCGGCCTACTTCATCGCCGACCACGTCGAGGTGCACACCACCTCGTGCAAGTCGCCCGATGAGGGCTGGACGTTCAGCAGCCAAGGCGGCGAGCAATACCTGCTGACCCCCGCCGACGCGCGGCCGATCGGCACCCAGGTGCGCCTCAAGCTCAACGCCGAACACAGCGTCTTGGCCCAGGAGGGCGTGCTCGCCGAGCTGCTCGGTCGCCATTGCGCGCTGCTGCCGATCCCGATCCACGTGGGCAGCCACGGCGTCGTGAACACCCCGCCGCCCTGGCGCGATCCCGACCTGCCGGCGGTGCGCTGGCGCACGCTCGCGATGCAGTTCTCCCAGCGCTACGAGCGCGTCTTCACGCCCATCTGCGTCATCCCGATTCACCCGACCGAGCGCTGCGACGTGCGCGGCGTGCTCTGGGTTCAAGATGGCGGCACGTACGGCACCACCGACAACCGCAACGTGTCGGTCTTCGTGCGCGGCATGCTGGTCGACGACAACGCGCGGCGCCTGCTGCCGACCTGGGCGGGTTTTTGTGGGGCGGTCATCGAGTCGGACGCGCTGACCCCCACCGCGAGCCGCGAGAGCCTCAAGCAAGACGACTTGTATCGCGCCACGCAGGCCCACCTGCAAGAGGCGCTGATCGAAGGGCTGACCGCCGTCCAGCGCGCCGAGCCGGCCGCCTGGCGCCGCGTCATTCGCCGCCACAATGAGGCCCTGCTGGGGGCTGCGCTGTGTGACGACCGGCTGTACGGGCTGCTCGCCGACGCGTTGAAGGTGCCAACCAGCCAGGGCGATCTGCCGCTCGCCACCGTGATTCGCCAGGGCAAGGGCAAGGTGCCGATCAGCACCGCCGACGCCGGGCACGAGGCCGTGCTCTTCGGCGCCCAGCAAATTCCGGTGGTCGACGGCACCCGCTACGCCGTGCTGCCGTTCTGCCGACGCGGTGCCGAAAAGGCCGGCGCGACGGTCATCCAGGTGGGCACCCGTGAAGGCGAGAAGGCGATCTTCAAGCCCGAAGGCGTTGATGCGCCCATTCGCGCGCGGCTTGAGGCGTTGTTTGGCGCCCCAGACCGCACCCTGGTGCCCGCGCGCTTTGCCCCATCGACGCTGCCGATGGTGCTCGCCCCCGATCACGAAGCGGCCCTCAAGGCGCGCCTCGAAGCCGACGCGGCCGACAAGCGCATCAGCTCGGCGCTGCTGGGCCTGGCCCGGCGCTACACCCAGACCATCGAGGGCGGCGCGCAAGCCCGGTTGTTCATCAACCTCGACTCACCGCTCGTGCAGGCGCTGCTCCAGCAAGACGGGCCGGGCGTCGACGGCGCGCGCCAGACCGAGGTGGCCCGCGTGCTCAACGCCCTGGCCGACCTGTTCGCGGCCGGCAGCACCCACGAGATCGACTCGGCGAGCGCGTTCGAGAACCTCGCGGGCGGGCTGTCTTCGCTGCTCGAATAGCGACGCTTTGGGGGGCGACAGCCCACCGACCCGCGCTATTGACCATCGACCCGCAGCCCGTCGACCCGCAACCCACCGAGCCGCAGCACGGCCCGCACCGGGTGATGGTCCGAACCGTTCGCCCCCAGCACCTCGAAGACGTCTACGCCCAGCGCGCCGCGCACCAGCACATGGTCGATCGGCAAGACGCGCGGCAGCATCGAGCCCGCCGGCCAGGTCGCGCGCAGCCCCGCCCCGGCGAGGTCGCGCGCTTCGCGCAGATTGTTGGCCTTGAGCATCGCCAAGAACGGCCGCGACCAGGGCGTCGCGTTGAGGTCGCCCAGCACGACTGACTCTGCGGGCATGTCGCTGAGGATCTGGCCGTAGCCGACGAACGCCGCGTCGCGATAGGCGGCCCACTCAGCGCCCATCGGCGGCGGCGGATGCACCAGCAGCAGCCCGACGGGCGTGCCCTCGACGTCGACCTGCGCACGAATGAACGCGAACTTCTTGCGGTCGATCACGACGGCGTCGGCGATCGGTCGGGTGCTGTAGAGCGCCAGCCCGAAGTTGTCTGCTTGCGCATGCGTGAGCCGATGCGGCCAACGGCGCAGCGCGGGCTCGAGCGCTCGCAACCAGCGCTCGTCGACCTCGACCAACCCGATCACATCGGCATCACTCGCCGCGAGCTGCGCCGCGACCCGCTTTGGATCGCCGGATCCGCGGTTGACGTTGTAGGCCTCGACCACCAGCAGCGTGCCGCCCGTCGCGGGTTCGCCTTGAGTCAGGTACAGCGGCGCGAAGCCCGCCAGCGTCCAGCCGAGCAGCATCGCGCCCAGGCCGATCATCCAAAGCTGTCGCCGCAAGAGCGCGATGGCGAACAGGAACGCCAGCCCGAAGAGCAGCGGCACCCGGAAGTGATTGAGCAGGTCGAACACCCACCAGCGCTCGCCGAACATCCCCAGCACCACCACCAGCGCGGCCATGCTCATGCCTAAGCGCACGCACATGCCGATGAAGCGACTCATCGGGGCCCTTCAAGGCGCTTGAGCTGCCCTTCGATGGCGCGGCTGATCGCGCGCGTGCCCACGTACAGCCCGAAGTGGATCAGCGTGTAGCGCACCGACCCAGCCGACTTTGGCGCCAGCTTCGCCGCGCGCCACTGCCCACCCGCCTCCAGATACTTCAGGTACATACCGGCCGACTCGGGCAGGCCACCGAGGACGTATCCCTCAACCACGCTCATGGGCACGTCATCGAGGATCAAGATGGGGAAGTTGGGCAGGTGTGCGGTCTGCATCTCCGTCGGCGCGGGTACGGGGCCACCCAACGCCGGCGGCCGCAGGCGGGTCGCCAGAGAGACGCCGGACGGCGCGCGCAGGAGCACCCGGAGCACCGCGAAGATCGCCGTCGGCGGTTGCATTTTCGCCGCCCGACGGGCCTTGAGCCACGTCCGAATGGCGGCGACGCCCTTCGCCTTGCCCATCGGCTGCAGATGATTGACCGCCGCGATCACCGGCACCGGGTCGTAGGCGCGCGCGTCGAGCGGGCCGAGCGCGTCGAGCAGCCCCGTGGTCGACGTGCGCAACGGCGCGGCGTGCGCCACACCCAACAGTGAGATCATCATCAGCAGGGTTCGCATCGCCGTCCTCGCGCAGTGAAGGGCCAGCACTGTAGCAGGCGACGCCCTTTCGCTGATGCGGCAGGTGCGCGACACTCCCGCCGCTCCCAGCGTGCCCGGAGGATTCAATGAACCGCTCTGCAGATCGCATCGCCGTCGCCTTGGGGATCGATCCCGACTCTCGGCAGGTCAACGTCGAGAAGCTGTACTTGTCGACCGAGAAGACGCCCGGCGCGTACTGGCTGCAGCTGTTCATCGCGACCGGCATCGCCCAGTTCGGTCTGGTGCTCAACAGCACGGCGGTCATCATCGGCGCCATGCTCGTCTCGCCGCTCATGACGCCCATCGTGCAGGTGGGCATGGGCTTCGCCATCGGGCATCTGCACCTGACGACCCGCGCCACGCTGCGCCTGATCACCAGCATCATCTTCGTGGTCCTGGCCGCCGCGCTGCTCACCCAGCTTATGCCGCTGACCGAGCCCACCGCCGAGATCCTGGCCCGCACCCACCCCACCTTTCTCGACATGATCGTGGCGTTGTTCTGCGGGCTGGCGGCGTCGTTCACCCACGCCCGCGGCTCTCGTGATGTCGTCACGGCCGCCGCCGGCACCGCCATCGCCATCGCGCTCGTGCCGCCGGTCTGCGTCATCGGGTTCGGCGTGGGCACTGGCGACGTCGACATCGCCCTGGGCGCGACGATGCTGTTCACCGCCAACCTGGCCGCGATCATCCTCGTCAGCGACGTCTTCTTCTTGATCACCGGCTTCGGGCGCCTCGACTTCGAGCGGCTCGACAGCCGGGTCTATAACGACGCCGACAAGCTGTCGCGCACCTACCGCCTGGCGCAGACGATATGGCCGCCGAGCAACCGCCACATGCCGTTGCGGCTGCTCTTGCCCCTCGGCTTCGTGCTCAGCGTGTCGGTGCCGCTGTACCGCGCCCTCAGCCAGGTGGTCGTGCAGGTGCGGCTCAAGGAGGCCGTCACCGAAGTGCTGGATCGTTTCGCCGAAGCGCACCAGGTGCTCGCGCGGCGCGTCGACGTGACCGAGGCCGAGCAGGCGGTGTGGATCACCATCGTCGGCGACCCCAGCACGCAAGCGAAGGTGCAGGCGCAGCTGGCCAGCGATCTGGACGCGCGGGTGGGCAACGTCGTGCGCACCCGGGTCGACATCGTGCCCTCCAGCGCGTCGATCGAGCGCATCTTCGCCGTGCGTAAGAGCAAGGCGAGCGCGCCGCTGTGCCCGCCGCAGCCCGACCTCGACGTGATCCGCGCGGACGCCCTCGCCGCGGTCTCGCCCAACGAGCAAGCCGGTCAGCTGACCAAGAACATCGACGATGTGCTGGCCTGGGCGGCGCCCACGCTGGCCGACGGGCATTGGCTGGGGTGGTCGCTCGACATCTCCGACAAGTCGCGGGAGTTGGTGCTCGACATGCTCGGGCCCACGCCGCCGCCGGCCGAGACGCTGACGCTGCTGCGCGAGGTCGTGCGCCGCGAGACCGGGTTGAAGATCGACGACGTGCGGGTGCGGCGGGTGCCGACGGTGCTCTTTGAGACGCCCGCGCCCGATCAGGCCAACGTCGCGTTGCTGGTCGCAGGCTTCGCCGAGCGCATCGCCCGGGTCGCGGCCCGGCACGGCCTCACCCTGCGCCTGACCCACCCCGACCCCGCGACGCTCGCCGAGGCCGATCGCGCGGCGGCCATCGCGTTGACCGAGGCCCTGCTCGCGGCGGTGCCCACCAGCTTGAGGTCGTGGATGCAGACGTCGATCGGCGCCGGCTGGCGCGTGGTCGCCGAGCCCCCTATCGGGCGCGCTCGACTGGGCAGCGAGGCCGCGCCCGTCCGGCCTTGACCCTCAGCCCTTGAGCCGGGCCAAAGCGTCGGCGATCGCGGGCAGAATGTCGCCGCTGCTGCCCTGCAGCGCAAAGCCGCCGTATCGCAGCGCCGTCTGCCCGAAGATGTTGTCATGCGGGTTGACGTCGACCACCGTCCCCCCGTCGCGCACCACCCGGCTGAGCACATGATTGGGCAGGTTCGTCGAGCCTGACGTGCCCACCGTGATCAGCAGATCGGTCTGGTCGGCGAGCCGCAAACACGACTCGAAGCGATAGAAGTCCTCGTCGTAGTACTCGTCGAACCAGAGCACATGCGGGCGGGTCATCACCCCGCAATCCGGACACACCAGCGCGGCGCGATCGGCGTCGGTCAGCGCCGTCTCGCGGGTCATGGTGGCCATGCTCGGCGGGAACGGATGCAGGGTCCGGGTGCAGGGCACGCTGCAGCGCATGTACTCCAACGAGCCATGCACATGAAACGTGCGCTCGGGCGAGTTGCCGGCCCGCAGGTGCAGCCCGTCGACGTTCTGGGTCATCAGCGCGAAGCGATCACCGAGCACCTGCTCCATCTTGACGATCGCGTGATGCCCGGTGTTGGGGGCGGCTGCGCGACAGACGGTCTGGCGAAACAGGTACCACTTCCACACCTCGTCGGGCGCCTGCTCGAACATGGCGAGGGTGCCGATCTCTTGCGGCTTATAGTTGCGGCTGCCCACCTGCCAATAGCCCTGCGGCCCACGAAACGTGGGGATGCCGCTCTCTGCTGAGACGCCGGCGCCGGTCAGCACGGTGATCCGTTGGCTGCCCGTCCAGACCCGCGCGAGCCGATCGAGCAGCGCCGCTGGAAGTTCGAACTGATTGGTTTTCATAGACGCCTCTGTTGGGCGTCCACCTTGCCGCGCCCAGCGCATTGACCCAATGCAAAACTTTGCGTTTCTCAGCAGATGCGGCGAGAACGGCAGTATGAAGCTCAAGCTCCGGCGCCGACGTGAAGCGGGCGATGAAGGCACAACGCGCGGCAAAGCCAAAGTGCTGCTCGTCGTGCTGCTGTTGCTGGCATTGGCCATCGTTGGCGTCACCTGGCTGCATGCCAGCTCGCTCGTCTTCTACAGCGCGCCCGATCAGACCTTCCAGACGCGCGCGCAGATGGAGGGGGTGCGCAAGGCGCGGGTCCTCCTGGCCGGCCAGCCGATGCCCAAGCCCCGCATCCACGTCGACCCCAGCAAGTACGAGATGCCGTTTCAGAATGTCAGCGTCGGAGGCGGCAGCTCGCGCCTGCTCACGGCCGAAGAGAAGCGCCTCGCCAAGCGCAAGGCCACCAGCCAGCGCCGCAAGGATCGCAAAGAGACCCGCGGCAAGACCTATGTGCTCGAGTCGTGGTTCATCCCCAACCTGCAGCCGGCGGGGCTCGCGGTGGTCTTTCATGACTATGGCCAGAGCAAGGCCGACCTGCTCGAGGTCGCGGCCGAGTTTCATGACCTGCACTTCTCGGTGCTGATGGTCGACCTGCGCGCCAGCGGCGAGACCGAGGGCCGCGAGGTGACCTTCGGCTTCTACGAGGCCCGCGACGTGGCCCAGGCCGTGCTCAAGGCGAACGACTTCGTGCCCGCCGGCGGCATCAAGATCGTCTATGGCATCGGGACAGGCGCCGCCGCCGTGCTCAAGGCCGCGTCCGAAAAGAAGTTCCAAGCCGACGCCCTGATCGTCGAGGGCGTCTTCGACGAGCTGCGGCACTTCGTCGATCGGCGCATCGATCTGACGGGCATGTCGCCGGCGCTCATCGGGCGCCTGACGATGTTCTGGATCGGCAACAGCGAAGACTTCGTCGCGACGGCCCACAACCCGGTCGACTACGCCAAGCGCGTCACCCTGCCGACGCTGGTGCTGCACGGCGCGGTCGACGAACAATCCACCCTCAGCGAAGCCACCCGGGTCGCCAAGGCGCTGAAGACGTCGGTGGTCAGCATCCGCGGCGCCGGGCGACCCATCGCGAACACCCACTCGGATGCCTGGTACGACGCGGTGAAGACCTTCGTGGGCACGGTGCCGCTGCCGACGCTCGATGCGCCGCTCGAAGACCTGCCGATGGAGGGTGATCCGCTTGAGGGGCTCATCGACGCCGCGCCCGGCTCGCAAGCGCAACGCTGACCCGCGCGGTCTAAGGCCACAGACCGTCAGCCTGAGTCGATTGGAACGTCTCTGCCGCGCGACCCAGCGGGGAGACCGCGTCTGTCAGGCGGCGCTGAGCGATCAACCGACCGCCGCGGTGCACGGGATCACCCTCGACGACGCATGGGCAGCGCGGCGCGCTCAGGCACCCGTCGCCGAGACCGTCGGGCGCGCGTCCGCCCAGAGCAACGCGCCGAGCATGCACAGATATTGGACCACCAGACCCGGGATGAGCATGCCCGCGAGCGCGTCGACGGGCGCGATGCCCAGCAGCTCTGCGACCGATCGATCGGCGATCGGGATCAGCGCTACGATCCCGCCGCCCAGCACGGCCGCCCAGACCACCAACGTCGCCCGGCTGCGCCGCACCCCCGCCTTGGCGTCCGTGCGCAGCACCCAAATCATGACCACCAGGGTAAACGCCGCCTCGATGGCGAGCGCCAGATACGGCGCCGTCTTGTACAGCCCCAACCCGATCTGGTGGGTGTCGGGCCCGAAGAGAAAGTGCGGATGCCCGCTGAGTGCATCGCAGGCAGCGTGCGCGACGATCAGCGCGCCGGCCATCCAACCCGTCCGCCAGGTGCCAAAGAGCGCCCGACCCGCCACGATAGCCAGCGCGATCCAACCCAACGTGGGCAGCAGGTCGTGGCTGTAGGTCATCTCGACCTGCATGGATTGCAGGCTCGCCGACATGGGGTTGGCGGGAGCGGTGGGCTCCAGGCCCAGGAAGTGAAAGACCTGCCACATCAGGTCGGGCAGCTGCGAGATGACAAGGAAGAAGAGCAAGGACCCGCGCGGCGCGTGCTGCCGGGCGACGAGTGCGGTTGCGAAGTGTCCTGCGATCACCGAAGACTCCATGGATGCGCGTCGCACGAAGTCACGCGTCGAGCGTGCCCTGCATGCGAACTCTGGTTAATATCGGACCAAGTGGTACCTATGGTTAGCGACCCGAGCATTGGGGCGTCAACAATTAACAAACCGACCGGTACGAAAATTATGGATGATGCCCCAAGACGGTCGCGTGGGCGGCCAAAGACAGTCGATCGAGACCGGGTCATCGCCGCGGCCATGCACGAATATTGGCAAGGTGAGCTGCACGCGCTGTCTCTCAACGAGATGTGCCGCCGCATCAGGATCTCCAAGCCAGCCGTGTATCGAGAGTTCGGCGGCGAGGACGGCCTGATGGAGGCCGCGCTCATCCTCTACCGCACGCAGGTCCTCGATCTGATGCGCGCGGCCCTGGTGACCGACCTGCCCTTCGCCACGATGAGCGAACGCCTCATCGTGGCGCTGAGCTCGACGGGCGCAGGTCCGGCGGGGTGCCTGTTTACGAAGATGCGGATAAACCGCGATCGGGTAGGCGAGCGGACCCAAGCTCGGCTCGACGCGATGGCGCAAGATCGCTACGCCATCTTTGAGGGCTGGTTTCGACGCGCGCTGGAGCGCGATGAGGTCCGCGCGTCCGTCAAGCCCACGCTGGCGGCGCGCTATCTCGACACCCAATGCACCGCGCTGCTGCGGCAAGTTGGGGCTGGCGAGGCACCCGAGCTGGTGCGCGCCCAAGCGCGGCTCGCGTTTCGAGCCCTGCTGGCGTGTCCTGCCTGAGCCGCGCGCAGCTGCGCTGGCCTGTTTGCGATCCGCGGGGCGCGCACTGCTTCAGGCCAGCGCCACGCTGTCCTCGACGACAGACACGCGCACCGGCACCCACTTATGATGGGGCACCCCGGTGAACGGATCGCGCGCGGTCGACGCCGTCAACTCGTTGATCCGTACCCCAACCCGGCGCTCCTCGCCCTCGGGCGTGCGCCAATTCGAACCAAACCCATTGGGCAGCGACACGTGGCCGGGCTGCTGGGTCTTGTCGATCTGAGCGATCGCTTCGGCCGTCGCGGTGATGCTCGCCACCTCGACCTTGGCGCCATCCTCGATGCCCAAGCGCGCGGCGTCGTCGCCATGAATGTAGAGCACGCAGCCCGACGTGCGGCCCTTTCGCCAGGCCGGATCGCGGTGAATGGTGTTGGCCGTCCACCGCGTGCGACGCCCCGCCTGCAGGATGAGCGGGCGATCGGCGGGCGGCTGCATGTCATCGCCCAACGCGCGCCGCATCTCGGACAGCATCGCGCTCTGGGCCAGCCGCATGCGCCCGTCTTGATGGCGCAGGTTGTCGGCCAGGTTGGTCTGGGCA
>JBNMOZ010000047.1:0-17164 GCA_051276005.1 Bradymonadia bacterium
AGGACATCGTACCGCTCGTGCCGGCGTTCCGCGTGGGCCTCGACGCGTACGCTTGGCGGATCTTTGACGGCGCCGGCGAAGTGACACAGTTCACCGACTTCGACACCGGCAACCCGACGGGTGACGCATCGGGCATGAGCTACGGCTGGCACGCCTCGCTCGGCGTGCATGTGCTGCTCGACTACTTCGCGCCCGGTATGGCGGCCGACTTCGACCGCGACGCGGGTGTCAATAACAGCTACCTGACGCTCGATTACCAGGTCGCCGAGATTTCGAACTTCGGCGCCGGCGAGACCCTCTGGCTGGGCGGCGATACCTTCTTTGTCGGCCTCGCGCTGGACATGTAGGCAACGCACCCATCGTGCCTGAGCCTCCCCTCTCCCCCCTCCTCCGTTGGCCCGCGCGGCGCGTTGCGTTTGCGGTCGCCTATGACGGCACTGGCTTCGCCGGCTGGCAGGTCCAGCCGCGCCAGAAGACAATCCAAGGCGCCCTTGAAGAGGCCATCTCAGCGGTGGTCGGTCACCCCATCCAAGTACAGGGCGCGAGCCGGACGGACGCGGGCGTGCATGCGCTTGACCAGCGAGGCGCCGCGACGATCCACCATCCGATTCGTCCAGATGGCTTCATCAAAGCCGTCAATCGACGACTCCCAGACGCCATCGCGATTCGCGACGCCACCGACGTCGATCCAGACTTCAACCCGCGGTTTCGCAACAACGGCAAGACCTACTGCTATCGCATCTATCGCGATCGGGTCCGCCGGCCCCTGACTGATCGCGTCGCTTGGCGCGTCCATTACGAGCTCGACGCGATGCGCCTCGCTGAGGCAGCCCAGCGCTGCGTCGGCACCCATGACTTCAAGAGCTTCGCGGCCGCCGATGGCAGCCACCGGACGAGTGAGCGCACGCTTTGGCGCGTCGCTTTAGACTGCACGGACGACATCTGGTGCATCCGCGTGTCGGGTACGGCGTTCCTTAAGCAGATGGTGCGCAACCTCGTAGGCACCTGGGTCGATGTCGCGCGGGGCCATATCGAGCCCGCGCAGATCGACGCGATCCTTGCCGCGCGCGATCGGACCGCAGCCGGCCCGACTGCGCCGGCGCGGGGATTAACGTTGGAGTTGATGCACTAAGGATGGGGCGTTTGGTCGGCGGGCAGCCTGGACGCCGCGCTGCCTGGCCGGCGCGCTGCCTGGTCGGCAGAATCAGAACCCGAAGCGAACACCCGCTGAGAAGTCGAAGTGCAGCGACGGCGACGTCCCGATCAGGTGGATGAAGTCTGGCGTCAGCGCCAGCGCCACCGACTCGGTGAAGCGGTAATGCCAGGACGCACCCAGGGTATACAAGTATGGGCCTTCGAGCGTCGTATCGAGCACTCCGACGAGGTCGACCAGGTGCCGCACCTGACCAAAGCCACCCCCGCCGCGCAGCACGAACCGGCTGTTCGCCGATTCATGGACCTTGAACTTGAGGCGGCCGCCTTCCATATGAGCGAACTCGACCACCTGAATGCGGCCAAACGCGCCGATGGCGAACCAGTCGGAGACCCAGAAGTCCAACTCGATGAGGGCGTGCACCGGCGCGGCGGCGAAGCCGGGCTGAATGTTGGCGCCCTTTGAGTTGATGGGCTGCGCCAAATCGGTGATGAAGCCGCCACCCGTGCCCAGGCTGATGCCCACGCTGATGAACTCATGATCGCCGCCGCCGCTTCCGCCGCCATCGAGGCCGTCGCCTGACGGCATCTCGTCGAGGCCATCCAGCGTGCCGCCCTTGATCTGCACGACCATCGGGTTGCCGGGGCTGGCGACGCCGCCAATGCGCTTGCCTGACCGATCTTCGACAACGATGTAGTAGCTCAGATTGCGGCCTTCGACGAAGCGACCCGCGATCTGGCCTTCGAAGGACTCGCGACCCTTAGGCAGCAGCTCGAGCTTCTTGAGATCTCGCAGCCCGCGGTAGAAGGCGTACACCCGGTACACCTGAGAGTTCAGGCTCCCAGAGACACGGATCTTCAAATCGAACGGGCGACCGCCCCTGACGACCCGCGGCGAGTCGTGTGCGACCTCGTCGCGCGGCGGCGGCGGTGGCCGACGCGCATCGCGACCATCGTCTCGCCGGGTATCACGGCGATCGTCTCGTCGAGAGTCTCGTCGATCGCCTCGACTCGCCTCTTTTGAGGCGCGATCGAAGAGCTCTTTGAGCTGCGGTGTGCTGACGAGAGGATCGAGCACTGCACGCGAGTTCATCCGCAAGGCGCGCGTGAAGTCGACAACGGCCGCTTCGCGATCGCGATCCCGCACGAAGGACAAGATGCCGCGTTGGATATAGATCTCAGCAACCACTGGCCCCGCGATTCGGTCGCGCTCAGCCAGGTCGATTGCTTCGTTGAGTGCGCGTTCGGCCTCTTCGAGTTCAAGGTTGTCGTAGTAGTCCCGAGCCGAACTCAGCAAACGTTCGAGCCGCACTTCGGCGCGCGAACGCTGCGCCATGGCAGGGCTGGCGACGCCGATCACGGAGAGGACGAGGAGGAATTTATAGAAGAGGTGACGCATTATTTGACGATGTGGAACTCGACACGACGATTGGCCTTACGGCCGTCGCGCGTCTGGTTGTCTTCAATAGGACGCTCTTCACCATATCCAGCAGCTTGGAGTCGATTCGCTCCAATGCCGCGGGTGATGAGATAGCGTCGGACGGATTCGGCGCGGTCATTGGAGAGACGCCGGTTGTAGGGCGCTGATCCCCGGCTATCGGTGTGGCCTTCGATGCGCACGGCCAGGCGCGGAGCCTGTTCGAGCGCCGCGGCGACCTCATTGAGAAGGTCAAAAGAGACGGACTGGATGGTCGTTTTGCCCTTCGAGAAGAAGACGCTCTGCTTGAGCTCGATACGATCGGCGGTCACCACAATTCGCGCAAAGACATCGGGGCAACCGTCCTTGTCGGCGTCGCCATCGTAGTCTTCTGGCTGATCGGGGCAGCGATCGGTCGTGTCGGCGATTCGATCCTGATCATTGTCAGGATCCGGACAGCCATCGAGGTCTTCGAAGCCATCCTTGTCTTCGGGTCGCAGCGGACAGTTGTCGGCCGCGTCGGCAATGCCGTCTAGATCGTTGTCGGGATCCGGGCAGCCATCGCCGTCCTGGAAGCCGTCTCGGTCCTCGGACACATCCGGGCATTTATCGTCCGGATCGACCACGCCATCGCCATCCCGATCGGCGGCCGCCTCAGGACAACCGTCTTCGTCAGCGTCGCCATCATAGTCTTCAGGCGCGTCGGGGCAGCGATCTCGGCTGTCGGGGATCTTGTCGCCGTCAGTATCTTGATCTTCGGGGCATCCGTCGGCGTCCTCGTATCCATCGAGATCTTCAGGCACATCAACGCACCGATCGGCGTCGTCGGCGATCCCGTCACCGTCGACATCTGGTTGGCACTCAGAGCGAGACGCGGCACGGTCGATGGACGGCATTTGCGCATCGGCGATGGCCAGATGTTCCTTCGCGCGAAAGACCGCGCCCTGCGCCAGCTCCTCGTCGACGAAGGTCAGGTGAGACGTCGCAAGCGCAAGCTCACGCTCAGCGCATTTGAGGGCGGGCGCCCAGACCGCGTCCAGACGCGTACGCATGGTCTGCGAGCGGGCGTCGACGCCTGGACCGCTCACGCACCCGGTCACGCCGACGCCGACGGCGATCAAGGCCCCTCTCACAGGGCACCTTCGGCGGTGTCGGGATCGAGCAGGGTGCCCGAAGGCTGCTGGCCTGCGCCCACTTGACCTGGGCCCGCTGGGCCTGGTCGCTGCTGCGCAGCACGCCCGGTCGGCAGTTTTGTGCGTCCCAAGGCGCGCAGGCGTGCCTGCTCAGCGAACGCACTGGAGGTGTCAGCCAGACGCACCGCGGCGTCGAAGTTGGCATAGCCTTCTTCTTCGCTCGCTTTGCGTAAGTGCTCGACAGCGCAGGTGAATTCGAAGATCGCGAACGTCTCGGCGCGGGCGCCCCGCGCAGCCTCAACAGCGATGTGCGCCTCGGCGAGGGCCACATGGGCGGTGGTTGGCCCACAACCAGAGGCACAATAGAGCACAAGCGTGGCGCTGCAACGCAGCGCCCACCTGCCGATATGCACCGTGCGCTGGCCGCGGTTCATCGGGTGCTCTCTCCGGGGTCGAGGCGGTGGTTATGAACCGGCCGCTTTGTCCAGGTGTCATGATCGCACACGCTGGCCCGTGCGCAATCGGCCGAGCCAGCACACAACCAGCACAACGCTACCCGAGGAGTTGCTCGATCTGCGCCGTTACGGCGTCCTCTTCAAGCGTCTGCGCTACGGCCAACTCCTGCACCAGCAGCTGCATGGCCATCTCGTAGACACGCCGCTCGCCATAGGAGAGCTGCTTGTCGTGCCGAGTCAGGTGCAGATCGCGCAGCACCTGGGCCACGTCATCGAGACTGCCAGACTGGATCTTGTCGACATACCGTCGATAACGCCGGTTCCAGTTGGGCTCCTCGATGGCGATCTCGGTGGCGCGCAACGTATCGAGCACCTCCTCAATCTCCTTCGGTGAGACCAGCTTACGCAGGCCGACCTGCTCAGCATTCGCGACAGGAACCCGAATGCTGTCTTCGGATCCCAGACATCGCAAGACATAGAATTTATTTGTAAAACCGGCAATCTCGAGGGTCTCGATGCCCAGAATCTGAGCAACCCCCTGACGGGGGTAGACCGCCATGTCGCCGACTTCAAAAGATATCGCCACGCGCACTCCTTCGCACCGGATAGTACGGCGCCCAAGGCGTCCCCAGGCAACATGAGTCGGGCACGCCGTGCGCAGGATACGCCCAACGGCGTCGGATCCGCCAGTATAACGGGGTCCGCAGGTAGGATGACCGCCGTATACACGACGATCAGGACGGGCAATTAGCCCTTCTTGTGCAACGAAAGAAGCCGACCAGTCGTGTGGCCGAGGAGCTTCTTCTTGTAGTCTGCATCCTCGCGGCCCGTGCGCTGCTGCGTGATCGCATCAGCGAGGACATCGCGGCTGCCAAAGCGCGCGCCGAAGTCCTCGGCACGGTCGAGAAGGCGCAACAGCTTTTTGTTGCTCACGCGCAGAAGCCGCTCACGCAGCTCTGCCTCAGTTTCTTCGGGCCGGCACTCGAGCAAGGGTGCAACCTTGTCCACGAGGGCTTCTTTTGAACCAAAGCGACTCTTGACGGCTTGAAGGGGGCTGGCCATAACTGCTCTCTCTCTGAACTTCGGAAAACTTCGGAAAAACGCGCGCGGTGATAGCACAACGACCCAGACCCAACAAGAGGTTCCTCTTGCATACCGGCCCAGTCTACCTGGTTGGCATCTTCGCGGGGCTCGTCCTCGCACACCCTACACGGGCCGACGATACGCCCAAAACCGTGCAGATCGGGCGAGCGGGTCCCGCGAGCCTCGACGAGGCAGGCTTCTTTAATGCCATATCTGAGGCCCGCGTGCTTGAGCAATGGCGCGCCAACCGTATTCCACCTGTCGAGGCCCTGCGCTCGGCCGACCTGCGCCGACGCGTGGTTATCAAGGCCCTCGAGACCCGGGTCGTCCGAACTGAGGTTGATCGACGGGGCCTGCTGCCGGAGCCCGCCGACATGACGACGGCGCTGGCGAACGCCGCCCTCGGCCGATCGTATGCCGCGGATCTCACTGGCGCCCCACCGGCCGATCTCGAAGCGCGCCTCGCTGCAAAGTACGTCTCCCCCGTCGCCCGCGTGCGCGCAGTCGCCGCCGACTTGCTGGGCACGCGCGCCCTGGCCGAGGCCTTGCTCAACGAGGTCGATGACGCCACCCACCGCGCCCGATGGATACGCGAGTCGACGCGCATCAAGCTCGACCTGCTCTTCGTGCCGCGCGTGCCGACGTCGAAAGAGATCGAAGCCACGGTGAAGCTGCGACCCGACGACATCGATATTTGGTACGCCGTCCACGCCGCGCGCTACATGCGCCCCGAGCGCGCGCGAGTGCGGCGGCTCTTCGCGAAGGCGGCAGACGCGTCATCGGCTGCCTCGCAGGCTGCGCGCGCCCGCATCGATGGCTGGGCAGCGCGGCTGCGCGCGGGGGACGACCTTGACGCTGTCATGGCCCTCGGTGACGGCCCCGAGGCAGAACGCGGCGGTAAGGTGGGTCGCGTGACCCGTGCGCAGACTACAGCGGTATTCGAGGTTGAGCCGGGCGAGCAGACCCCCCCGGTCCGTACGGACGATGCGCCGGGCTGGATGCTGTATCACGTCGAGTCGGTCCTGCCGGCGCTGGACCGTCCATCCCATGACTCCGCCCTGCGCCGTGAGATCGCGGCGACGCTGCAACGCGAGGGCGACGCGCTGCCGCATGCGATGCAGGTCGCCGAACGCAGCCGCGCGCTTCTGGTCACCCGACCCGACAGCGCGATGCTCAAAGGCTGGCTCAAGTCGAACCGCGTCAAGCGTCAAGAGACGAAGGCGTTTCATCGAAGCGCGCGCACGCTGGTGCCCGGCATCGGGCTGGCACCCGCGCTCGTTGACGCAGCGTTCGCGCTGCGCACCCCAGGTGCGGTCACCCCCGTCGTCCGAGTGCGTCAGGACTATTTGGTCGCGCGACTCGTCGAGCGGACCGCACCCGCGCCTGCCGATTGGCCGGCGGCAAAGGTCGAGTACGTCGAGGCGTGGAAGCAGCGCACGCGCTCGACCGTGGTTGAGGACTGGTTGAGCGGGCGCCTGGCCGGCGAGCCGTTGTGGATCGACATGCCGCGGATCATCGCGATTGAGATTCCGGGCGTCGGCCCGGCCGTCGACAAGCGCGGGCGCGGGCGTGGCGCTCGCCGATCGATCAGCTCGCCTTGACGGTGGGCGGGGTCTACTTGGACTTGATCGCGCGCAGGAAGGCGCGGGCTTCATCGGCCTCGTCGCTCTTGGGCTGCAGCTCGATCAGCAACTTCGCAGTCTGCACCGCTTCGACCGGCTTCTTCAGGTCGAGGTAGACCTCGATGAGTCGATACGCCGCGTCAGACCACAGGTCGGCCACGTCGCGGAAGTCCTTGACGAGCACCTCGAGGCGACCGCGCGCCGACAGCGGCCGCTCCTGCCGCAGATAGAACCCAGCGACATACAATTCATACGACGCCAACGCCCGCCGACAATCGGCGATGCGGCTCTTGGCCTGCTTGATATTCTCGTGGCGGGGGAATCGCTCGACGTATTGCGACAATGAGCGCAGGGCGTCCTTGGTGGCCGCCATGTCTTTCTCGTACGGCGGCGGGAACAGGAAGAACCCCGACGGTCGCTGCTCGAAGTACGCCTCACCGATCCGCCACATCGCGAAGGGCACCTCGCGGTGATTGGGTCGGCCTTGGATGAAGGTGCGATAGCCGTCGACCGCCAGCAGATATTTGTTCTCGGCGAAGTAGGTGTTCGCCATGCCCATCTCGGCCAGCGCCGCGTACTTGCTGTACGCGAACTTGTTCTTCACGAAGGTGAAGTGCTTGATCGCGTCGATGAAGTCATCGTCGGCCAGCGCCTCGACGCCTTGCTCGTAGCGATAACGTGCCGTGCCCGCGTAGCTGCGGTCGGCGGGGCCAGCACCGCAAGCGGTCAGGCAAAGGAGGGACACGACAAGAGCGAATCTGCGCATGCCGCCGACGTAGCAGAAGCCCGCAGTTGGGGCAACCGTTCGAGTGATTCGATCGCCGCGGGCGGCGTGGCCATTGATCATTCGGTTGAGCATGCACTAACTAATCGCGCCCGACCGCGCAGCATGCCGGCACCGAGGCGATTGTGACTCGGGCGGCGCGAAGGCGCATATGGAGGCGACCGTGCCGCGTTTCTCTTTGATCGAGGTCGTCTGGCTCAGGATCCTGCGGATCTGCCTCGCCGGGCTCCTCATGCCCGCGACCAGCTTCGGATTCGCCACCCTCGACGGCGACCGCGCGGCGTGGCCGGCCAACCCCGACTTCAGCATCGGACAGCTGCTCGCCGACGTGCCCGACGCCAACGTGCGCGCGGCGCTGCGGGCCGGTTTCACGGCCTGGGCCAACGTCCGCGGCTCGCGGCTCGGCTTCGACGAGATCGCACGCGACGCCGATATCACCCTGGCCTTCGAGGCAAACTGGCCGCCCGAGCTCGGCGCGACGACGGCTGGTGTGACGTTCCCCAGCGTGCGCGGTGATGTGATCAGAGGTGCCGAAATCATTTTCAACGCCGAGGACTTCCGCTGGACGACATCGGGCCAGGCCGACCGCACCGATATTCAAGGCGTCGCCACCCATGAGATCGGGCACGCCATCGGCTTCGGGCACAGCTTCTATCGCGCGTCGACCATGTTTTGGACCGGCTCAGACGCCCAGTTGGCCGATCTGGCGCCCGACGACGAGCGGGGCATGCGCTATCTATACGGCGACGGCGGCGAAGGCCTGCTGTGCGACTCGTGCATCGACAACGACGACTGCGCCACCGGGACCTGCCTGGGTCTCGAGCCGGGTCGCGCCTTCTGCGGCGAGCCCTGCGCAGGCGGTTGCCCCGACAACGGGGCCTGCTTCGAGCTGCAGGCCGGCGGGACGACCTGCGCGCCCGAGGCCCTCGTCTGCTCGGACCGCGGCGACGGCGACTTTGAGATTGGCGACTTCTGCTGGGGCTCGGGCCAATGCGGCGCCGACCGAATCTGCCTGGTCATTCCTGAAGGCCCCGCGCTGTGCAGTCGTAATTGCCGAGTTGGCAGCAATGACTGCGGCGACGGCGAGTGCCTGCCCACGGGCGGCGGCGACGGCGTCTGCCTGCCCCCCGGCTCAGCTGAGGAGGGCGACGCTTGCGGCGATCTGGGCAGCCGATGCGCAGACGACATGGTCTGCTTCGCGGCGTCGAACGACGACATCATCTGCCGTGAGGCCTGTGCGCCCTTCGGCGCCTGTCCGCGCGGCCGCGGCTGCACGCCCATCGATGGGGACTCCTGGATCTGCCTGCCCACCAACGGACCGGGGTCCGAAGAACCCTGCGACGGTCGAGAGTGTGGGGGTGGCAATCTGTGTGATGGCCAAACCTGTCGTGAGATCTGCGACCCTGACGAGGGCTGCGACGGCGCTCGCGGCTGCCGCGAAGTGTTCGAGGGCGTCGGCCTGTGCATCCCAGGGCTGGGTGGATTTGGCGATGCGTGCCGCGGCGGCGATTCGTGCGTCAGCGGGCGATGCGCGCCGGTCAATGGGCTCGACGGCGTCTGCACCGTGCCCTGTGACAACGGCAACTGCCCCGCCGACTACGAGTGCCTGCAGACCGGCAACGGCCCGATATGCTTTCCCGAGGATCGGGGCGCGGGCGGCGAAGGCGGCGCTGGCTCGGGTGGCCAAGGCGGCGCGGGTGGCCAAGGCGGCGCGGGTGGCCAAGGCGGCGCGGGTGGCCAAGGCGGCGCGGGTGGCCAAGGCGGCGGCGCAGGCGGCCAAGGCGGCGGCGCAGGCGAGGGTGGCGAAGACGATGCCAGCCCGACAGGCGATGGCGGCGCCGGGGGCCAATCATCCCCTGACGCCGGCACGATCGTTCTCATTCCGCCGGTGCGCGTCGTGTCCGAACCCGCCGGCGGGTGCAATCAGGCCCCGAGCGACGGGCCTCAGGCACCGTTCTGGCTGTTCGCTGTCGTTTTTCTGATCCCGCGGCGCCGCGTCCGTTAGCATCCGATGCAATACACCGTCTCACAAACGAATCTGAATCCTCAGGAGACTGCCGCGTCAGTCCTGGCCGTGGAGGTGACGCTATGAAGACGCACTTTAAGACGATGCTGCGAATCGCAATCTCGCTGTGCTTGTTGAGCACCGCTGCCTGGGCGACCATCGTGCAGGCTCTCAATCTCGAACAGCTCTCTAAGACCGCCGACGTCGTCGTGCATGGCCGGGTGCTCTCTCAGAGCACCGCCTGGAACGCCAGCCACTCGCGCATATATACGGTCACGACGGTCTCGGTCACCGATCCGCTCAAGGGCCCGCACAAGAAGGGCACCGCGATCCAGATTCGACAGCTGGGCGGGACGGTCGATGGCATCACGCAGAGCATCGTCGGCAACGCCGTGCTGCGGACCGACGAAGAGGTCGTCTTGTTCCTCAACCATGATCCCAAGAAGGCGCTGCACTATGTCGTGGGCATGGCCCAGGGCAAGTATACGGTGCAGCGCGAGGGCAAGGCCGCCCTGGTGCGCCACGATCTGCGTGGGCTGGCGCTGGCCGACCTGGCCGACGGGCGCCTCGCGCAGCTCAAGACCGGAGAGGCCAATAGCGAGTCGGCGGTCTCGCTGCCCGCGTTCAAGACCTTGATCAAGGGTCACCTGACCGGTCGACTCAAGGCGCCTCCAACGTCACCATGATCTCGGCCTGGCAGGCCTCTCCCCCAGGCGCCGTCGCCTCCGCGACCAGCGTGTTCGCCCCCACCCTCAACAGCACCGCGTCAAAGGCGACCACACCCGCCCCCACCTGACCGCTGTAATCGACCGCATTCGCGTCGCTCGCCACAGCCAGCCGCGCGGCTTCACCGTCGGCCTGATTCGTCTCCAAGACCGCCGTCAACTGCACCCCAGCCTGAGGCGCAGCATCTGCGAAGCGCGTCAAACGCAGCCCGTCTATGGGCCACCGAAACGCCAGGCGACATGGGGTGGGCGTCGCGGCCACCATGGGCCGCGCGAGGATACGTACGCTTCGGGGCTGTGCCTGCGGTTCGATTCGCCCGTCGGCGAGCCGCGCGAAGTATCGCAGCGTGCTGCCCGCAGGCGCGTCAGGCAGCAGACCGACCATCACGTCATCGCGGGCCGCGATCAGCAACACGCTCTGCGATGGGCCGTCGTCGACCTGCCACTCAACCTGCGCGCCCCGCCCTGCTGATCCCGCGTAGACGGTCACCGGCCAGGGTCCGGGCCCGTCAATGGATCCGCGCGGACCGTCGAGGTCGATGACCCCGAGCGTCGACGGGTCGTCGCATGCGCTCGCCATTGAGCAGGCCAGGACTAGAGCGGCAGGGAGGACGCGCATGCGGCATGATGGGCCGGCCGTCGACGCGAAGTCAAAGTCAGGGTATAAGCCCTCTCGTCAATCGAGTTTTTGGAGGTCGCCATGAAGAACGCCGCCGAGCTGTTGGTGGGGGCCGTTGCCCGTGCCTTGGCTGATGAGCGTCGCGTCGTGCTGTTTGGAGACTCGTTCGAGTTGCTGCAGCTGCTCGCCGAGGCGCCGGTCAAAGAGCTCGTCGTCGTCAGCAGCATGGTCGAAGAGCTCGACGCGAGCGGGCAGACAACCCTGGGCGCGCCGCTGCGACTTCGACCGGCCACCGAAGCGAAGCTCAACGAGCGCGCGAGCTCTAAGGATCTTGTCGTCGATCTGGATGGCACGGCGCCGGCTGCCGACGTCAAGCGCGTGCTCAAGAAGTCGGGCATCTACCTGACGGCTGTGCCGGGACCCGCGCTGGCCGCGCTCGCAGAGACGACGCCGATCGAGGGCCGATTTGTGACGGCCGTGGTCACCGAGGGCGGGCGCCCTGTGCCCGTGCGCCTGGACAAAGGCGACGCGACCGATCCGATCGTGGTCTACATGGCTGGCAAGAGCCACGTCATCGCGCCGCCCGGCCTTATCTGTACCCTGCCGGCCGCGCTCGCCCCCCAGCTCGCCCACCAGGCACCCGACGGTGCGGACGCCCCTGAAACGGCGGCGCGTATCGAATCGTTTGAGGCACAGGTGGTAGACGCTGAGAATCGCGTCGCGCACGTCGAATCCAAGGTGATCGACGCCGAGAGCCGCGTCGCGCTCCTCGAAGGCGACCTGCAAGACGCCGAAGCCCAGCTCAATGATCAGGCGATCGCGTTGGAGGCCGCCGAAGAGCTCGGTCAGCGCATGCTGATTCTTGAAGATGAGCTGATGGCCGCCCGCGCGACCCGAGACTATGCCGAGGCGGCGCTCGCGCCGTTGAAGACCCAGTTGGCCGAGGTTGAGGCCGCATACAATTCAAACCGCGACGAGCTGGCCGAGCGGCGTGTCGATGATCGGCGCTACGCGTCGCTTCGGACCCGTTTTGATGCGGCGCGCACCGAGCTGGTCGCCGAGGTCGATGAGCTGCGGGGTCAGCTGCGCATGGTCGGCAGCGAGGCCGAAGACATCTCGATCGTGATCGCCGAGCGCAACACCACCCGCCAAATGTTCACGCTGCTGACGCATCGCTTGGTGCCCGCGCTGCAAGCGCACCTGAAGCTGGCCATCCCCTCGGCGCCGCCCGTCTGGACCACCGATGCCGTGCAGGGGTGGCTCGACACGACCTGTCATCTGCTCGTGCGGCACGCCGAGCGCCCGTCGATCGCGGTGACCACGCAGACCATCGTCGCGCCGCCGGTGCTCGCGATTGGCCCAGCGCCGATTCATCCGCAGACGGTGGCCATCGACGACTCGACCACGCAGGCCCGCATTGATGCGCTGGAGGCGCAGTTGGAGGCCGTCAGCGCTGAGCGTGCAGCGACGGCGGCTGAACGGGCCGCGACGGCCGCCGCATGGCACGACCGCCTCGCCGCAGCCGACGCCGCGTTGGCCGATCGTGAGCAGCTGATCACCGAGCTGCGGGCCAGCCATTCGAGCGCTGCGCAAGCGCGGCTGGCGCACCTCGCGGCGGAAGCGCGCGCCGAGCGCCTGCGGGCCGAGGTGCAATTGCGAGATCAGCGCGCCGGCGACTTGGAAGGCGTCATCGAGGCCCATGTGCGTATGGAGGGGCTGTTGACGGAGGCCCTCGACTCGGCCGAGCTGACCCGCGATGACGCGGTGACCGGTCAACGCGCTCTGGCTGCCAATCTGCGCACGCTGCGCGCCGAGTTTGAGCGCGCGACAGCTGACTCGACCAGCTGACTCGACCAGCTGACTCGACCAGCTGACTCGACCAGTTGACTCGCCTCGCTGCCTGGCTCTGGCTCGGCTGAGGGGCCGGTCTACCAGCGCCGCCGCGCGATGAGCGCCGCGATCGCCAGGATCCACAGCGCGTGCATCTCGCGCCCCTCAACAGATTGTGCACACCCGTCGTCTTCGGCCGCTGGGCTGGGCGCGTCGCCGCCGGCGCCGCCTTCAGCCGGTTGCGGCTCAACCAGGCCCGCACCTGCGCCGCCCTCTCCTCCGCCCGCGCCGCCCATGCCGCCCGCTCCGCCCGTACCGGCCATGCCACCGCCCGCGCCACCCGCCGGCGGCCCGCCGTCTCGAGGGGGCGCGACCGGCAGATCGGTCATCGGTCCTGGGCTGAAGATGTTGTCGTCGGGTACGCCTCGCCGACAGGCGCCGCGGTTCATCTCGACCTCTACACAGCCGTAGCCGTCCGGGCAGCGATTGATGCTGTCGCAGGGATCCTGAGTGCAATAGCTCTCGACCCCGCTGGCGAGATGGCAGGCCAAGCCGTCGGCGCAGCCTTGCAGAGTGGGTTCGGCCGCATCATCGCGGCACCGATCGCCCAGCGCGGGCTGCACCGGGCCGTCTACGGGCACGCAGCTCGCGTCGTTGATGCACATCTCGTCGGGCGGACAGATGGGCTGGTCTTCATCTTCGAGGTTGCAGGGCAACGCGCAAATTGGGCGCTGGTGGGTGGGCACGTCGACGCAGGCGAGGCCCTCGGCGCATTCGCGCTCGGGCGTGCAGGGCGCCAGCGGTCCGGGCAGACCCAGCCGGCGCGCGCAGGTCGGCTCGCCCGCGTTGGTGCATCGATAGTCGTCTGGGCACGATCCGACGCCGAAGCAGCCGCGCGAGCAGTAGCCGCCCTCGCCGTCGGCGACGCAGAACAAGCCTTGAGCGCAGCGACCCTCGACATCGGGTCCGCAAGGCTCGCCCATGGCCGCGTCGACGGGCATCGGTGGTGGATCATCGACGCAGATGTTCACGCCGTTCTCGCCGCGGCAGAAGTAGCCGTCGGGGCACTGCGCGGGTGGGCATCGGCTGGTACAATAGTCGCCGTCTTCGTCGGGATAGCACAGCTCGCCCGGGCTGCACTCGTCACCAATGGGGCATGGATCCCCGATGTCGGCCCAGGCGCCGACCGACCAGAAGAGTCCCAACGCCACCACCCACAAATTACGCATCGCACACCCCCTGTCGGATGCGGCGACGATATCACAGGGTGGTCGGTTGTCAGGGGCTGGGACTGATCGCGGCGGGATCGCGGTAGGCGCTCCACGCCCCTGTCAACGGGCTGCGCAAGCGCCAAAGCCCCGGCTCGTTCGTGCGCTGCACGAAGTCGCTGTCGACCGGCACCTTGCCAAGCCCCCCCGGGATCTCAAGCACGTAGGTCGGTTGCGCCAGGCCCGTCAGTCGCCCTCGCAGGCCGCGCATCAGGGTCAGCCCCACGTCGAGCGAGACCCGGAAATGGTGCGTGCCCACCGTCATATCGGGGTGGTGCAGGTAGTACGGCAGCACCTGCCACTGCACCAACTCCGTGAAGAGCGCGGCGAGGATCTCGGCGTCTGCGTTGACGCCGGCGAGCAGTACGGACTGATTGAGCACCGTGACGCCCGCCGCCTGGAGCAGCTTTACGGCCGCGTGAGCCTCGGGCGTCAGCTCGCGTGGATGATTGAAATGCGCGACCAGGTAGATCGGCAATCGCCGCGTCAACACATGCGCCAGTTCAGCGTCGATCCGCATCGGCAAGGTCACCGGCATGCGGCTGTGCAGGCGAATTCGGCGCACGCTGGGCACCGTCTCTAGCGCATCGAGCAGCCGCCCCAGTCGATCCGTCGAGAGCATCAACGGATCGCCGCCGCTCAGGATGACCTCTTCGACGTCGGGGTGCGCCGTCAGCCACGCCAGCGCCCCGGGCAGGGCCTGATGCAGACGAATGGGGGTGTCGTTCAGCGCCACCTTGCGAAAGCAATATCGGCAGAACATCGGGCACCGATACGTCGGAAACATCAGCACTCGGCCGGGATAGCGATGCACCAGGATCGGCGTCGGTGCATGCGCCGCGTCGCCGATCGGATCAGGCAACTCATCGGCGCGAACGTGCAGTTCTTCGGGCGCGGGCAGCGCCTGCCGCCGGATCGGACAGTCGGGATCGGTGGGATCGATCAGGCCCAGGTAGTAGGCGCTGACGAGCATCTCATAGCGCGCGCTTACCGCCCGCAACGCCTCTGCGTCTTCGGGCGCCACGAGGCCGCGTTCGAGCAACGCGTCGATGTCTCGCGCGCCCTGTACGAGTTGCCTGCGCCAATCGAGCGCGGCGCGCATCATGTCGGGTGTGTCATGCGGGATCGATGAGGTCGGCGTCTGGGTGGTGTTCGCAGCGCCACGGGTCTGTCTTTCGCCTGCGTTTCGCGGGGTTGCCGCAGGCGGCACAGCTCGGAGGGGTGGGCGCGGGTGGACGAGCGCGACTGGGCCAGGTCATGCCGAAGAATTCGATGAGTTGACCAAACCAGCCAGGCGCGTTGGGGTCCTTGATGGACCGGGCCATGCTACTCCTTCTCGGCCTTGCCGACTGCCTTGGCGAGCGCCTTCTCGAGGTTGTCGACCTTCTTGTTGATGGTCCTGATGCTCTTGAGCAGCGCGGTGCGCAGCTTGACTACGGCCTTGCCCTGCTTGGTCTTCTCAGAGTCCTGCGACGCGGTGATCGCGACGCGGTAGGCGTCGAGCGCCTTGCCATGCTTGGCGAAGAAGCCGTCCATCGCCTTGAGCCAGAGGCCCATGATCTTCTGCATCTTGGCGTCGATCTTGGGAAATTCGACGACCTTCTCTTGCAGCGGGTTCAGTCGTTTTTCGAGGAGCGTGCGCGCCGTCTGCACGGCCTTGTTGAGCTTGAGGTCCGGGTCGTCGAGCATCGGCTTCTCAGCCGGCTTCTTCTCTTCGAGCAGGTCGCCTTCGAGCAGCCCGCCGGGACCATCCTGCGCAAATGCCGCGGGGGCCAGCAGGGCGGTGAGGCCCAACGTGAGGAAGAGGAGGTTGACAGTCTTGATCATCGAACGCGTCATGAGAGTCTCCTTGGTGGCGGCATCATCCACACCGCAGAGCGCGGACGCAAACGCAGCGCACACATTCTGCCAGACCGCAGAGTATAGGTCGGGAAACTACCTACGGTGGCTCTGCAGCCGCGGGCGAGGCCGAACGCAGGCGCCGCCGAAGCCGCCCGAGCCCGAGCACCGCGGCTTTAAAGGACCAAAGAGAGAGCCCTGAAGCGCAGCCCAAGGCGAGCACCGCGGCGGCGACAAGGCCTACTTGGGCGCCGGGCCGCCTTTGACGCGCAGGGCGCTGTCGGCCGAGATCTGCCAGTCCCCGTCGGCGTTCTCAGACAGCAGGTTGCGCTCGAAGCTGCCGCCGCCCTCGGTGTGGACCCAGATGCCAAACATCTGGTTGCGCTGCAAGGTGTTGCCCGAAACCGTCACCATTGCGCCGCGCACTTCGATGCCCGAGCGACGATTGCCCTCGACGAGATTACCGTCGATGACGCCGCCGGCCTTTTGGTGCACGAAGATGCCGCCCTGCTCGCCCTCGGTGATGGTGTTCTTGCGCACGATCGGTGCGGTCCCCTCGCCCTTGATCTCGATGCCCGCGAAAGCGTTCGCCAAGACCGAGTTTCCTTCAAAGCGCCCAGCGGCGCCGTCGTAGATGAAAATACCGCTCTCGCCGCCATCTCGAATCAGGTTCTTGGAGAAGACCGGATCGCTCTGCGCGCCCTTGACCTCGACCCCGGCCAACCGGTTGCCCTTGATCTGATTGGAGACAAGCAGGCCGCGGCCGCCCAGGTGCACAAGCACGCCGGCCTCCTGCCCATCGCGGATCTGGTTGCGCGACAGGCTGGGGTGGGCGTTGGTCTTGATCTCAACGTTCGCCTGCGAGTTGCGGAAGATGTCGTTGCCCTCGTACGTACCCTGGGCGCCCGCGCTCACCGAGATGCCCACGCCGCCGCCGTCATGCACGCGGTTGTTGGTGACCACGGGCTGGGCCTTGCCCTGCACCGCGATGCCGCCCAGGCGATTGCCGTAGATGTCGTTTTCGACCAGACGCCCCCACCCTGCGCTGTGAATCAGCACGCCGTGGGCCTTGTTGTCGAACACCCGATTCTTTCGAAAGCGCGGGTTGGCCTGCTGGGTGATTTCGACGCCCGAGAGCAGATTGCCGAAGATGTCGTTGCCTTCGAAGGTGCCGCGGCCCTCATTGCTGATCAGGATGCCGCTCTCTTTGCCGCCGTGGATCCGGTTGCCCC